>PPDG01000171.1 GCA_002899795.1 Desulfobacteraceae bacterium
GAGGGAGACTCCTGAAGTTCTCATCAAAGTAGCGGTTTTCAGTTCTTGTACACAAGTTCGTGCTCGTATTCATGCGGTTGTTGGTGTTGGAGTTGCTGATCTGGACCTGTGCGGAAGTTCGTGTGACTGTTCTGTTGGAGGAGTGACAACTTGGAAAGGTTCCCCTTTTTTCAATATATCCCCTCGCATAGCCCTGAGAGCCTAGCGTCTTTTTAAGTCTTCAAATGCTCTGTGCGCTAAGCTTTCCCACGGACGACGGACAACTATCAACGGACACCGCCAGGATGGCGGCTTCGTCGATTGTTTCTATTATTGATCCTGGAATTTCGTACAGGGCCGGGTCCGTTTGTCAGTACAGCAGAAACCACCTCAGCACCGAAGTACCGATTTACCTCTTCAATCAGGCTCCGATCAGGTTTCACTCTGATTCTGTCACCCAATCGTATGACGGCCTCACAGTGCTCGTCCGTGCACAGATGCACGTATGCCTTGCAATCGCCTTTGTGGCGCCCCAAAATAGCTTTGAGATCAGCCAGATTTTCCTTGGTGACTGTTTGCGCCGGGAGTTTAATGTGAATTGCTTGGGTCATATGCTCCTTGGCTTCCAGGAGGGTGAGAATGCGTTGTGCTATGATCTTGGCTCCCTTCTCCTCCTGCTGTACAGTGCCCACAATCAGCAAGGGATCATCCACATCAAGGAGATGGCGGCTACTCTGATAGGTGTCGCTAAAAATAACCACCTCCACAGTACCCTTGCGGTCTTCCAGGGTTAGAAAGGCCATGCGGTCACCTTTTTTCGTGGTAATCTCTTTGAGATCGGCATTGAGACCACAGAGGATTATTTGGATTCCATCAGTCTTGTCCGCAATACTTGAGATATCCACGATGGCGAAGGCTTTCATCTCTTTTTCGTAAGCGTCAAGAGGATGACCGCTAAAGTAAAAACCGAGAACCTCCTTTTCCATGGCAAGCTTCTGCCGGTGCTTCCATTCAGGGATATTGGGTAAAGGGGGCTCGGAGTTACGCTGCTGGCCGGCAAAAGTGCCGAACATACTTATCTGACCGCTCAAACGATCTTTCTGGATGGTTTGCGCCATCTCCATTGCCTCTTCGAGTGCGGCAATGGCTTGACTCCGAACAGGGTGCAGAGAATCAAAGGCGCCGCACTTGATGAGGCTTTCCACTACACGACGGTTGACGCGTTGCAGATCAACCCTTTCGCTGAACTCATAAAGAGATGAGAACGGGCCACCATCAGCCCTTGCCTCAATGATAGACTCGACTGCAGCCGCACCCACGTTTTTTACCGCACCCAGGCCGAAGCGAATGCTGTCACCCACTACAATGAAGTCCCATTCGCTCAGATTTACATCAGGAGGAAGTATTTCCAACTCCTTTTCCCGGCACTCATTCAGGAGCTTGACCAAGTTGTCAGAGTTGCTCAAAAAGCTATTCAACAGTGCCGCCATATACTCGAGAGGATAGTGGGCTTTGAGATAGGCTGTCTGGTAAGCTATAAGCGCATAAGCGGCACTATGGGATTTGTTGAACCCATAGCCGGCGAATTTCTCCATGAGATCAAAAATGCGCCCAGCTTTTTTAAGATTAATACCGTTTTCCTCGGCTCCTGCAAGAAAACGATCGCGCTGTGCTGCCATCACCTTCGGGATTTTTTTGCCCATGGCCCGCCTCAGAATGTCGGCTTCGCCGAGGCTGTAATTGGCCAGGACACTGGCAATTTCCATTACCTGTTCCTGATAGAGAATGACCCCGTAAGTGTCCTGGAGAATATCCCGCAGTTGCTCCAGTTCGTAGGTGACTTTTATGTTGCCGTGCTTGCCGTTGATAAAGTCATCCACCATACCGCTCTCGAGAGGACCGGGGCGGTAGAGAGCAACCAGGGCGGTGATGTCATTGAAATTTTCAGGCCTTAGCCGTGCAACCAGGTCGCGCATCCCAGAGCTTTCCAACTGGAACACGCCGGTTGTATCCCCGCGGCTCAGGAGTGCGTACGTTTCCGGATCGTCCAGGTGCAGGTCACGCATGTCCAGTTCGACACCATTATTCTCCGTGATGAGTCTTACGGCGTTGTCGATGACTGTAAGGTTGCGCAGTCCCAAGAAGTCGAACTTGATAAGGCCGGCCTTCTCAACGTATTTCATCGGAAACTGAGTCACCACTTCGCCCTTGGAACCCTTATAGAGAGGCATGTACTCGACGATGGGAAGATCTGAAATAACTACGCCGGCAGCATGAGTGGAAGCATGACGTGTGAGGCCCTCCAGGGCCAAGGCCACATCGAAAAACTCTTGGAGAGCTGGATCTTTGCGAAGTTCCTTGAGTCGGGGCTCAGTCTTGAAGGCTTTTCTGAGTGTTATGTTGAGAACCGGAGGAATGAGTTTGGCTATCTTGTCCACATCTGCATACGCCATGCCGAGGGCGCGACCCACATCCCGGATAACAGCTCGGGCCTGCATGGTGCCGAAGGTGGTGATTTGGGCAACCCGATCTTGGCCGAAATGTTCCGAAACATACTGCAGGACCCGGTCCCGGCCATTCATGCAAAAATCAACGTCGATGTCTGGCAGGCTAAGCCGTTCCACATTGAGAAAACGCTCGAAGATCAGGCCATGAGCGATGGGATCGAGATCAGTAATGCCAAGGCTATAAGCTACCAGGCTGCCAGCCGCAGACCCCCGCCCAGGGCCGACAGGTATCGAATTCTCTCTGGCAAACCCGACGAAGTCTGCGACTATGAGAAAATAGGTGCTAAATCCCATCTCTTGGATGACCGAGATCTCGTGGGCCAAACGGTGGCGGTATTTTTCTTCCTCCTCAGCGCTGAAGTCTGGTTGCTTTCTACGAATTTCTTCAAGCCTTCTGGCAAAGCCGTCCTCGGTTTCCCGTTCAAAACGGGACTCTGCCGAGTCACCCGCTTCCAGAGGGAACTCTGGGAAGTGAGGTTGATCAAGTTCTAAACTGACGTTGCAGCGCTCCGCTATTGCCACGGTATTCTTCAGGGCAGTCGGGACATCGTGGAAGGTAGACCACATCTGCTCAGGAGATTTGAAATAGAGCTCACTGGTTGAAAAACGCATACGTTTTTCATCCAGCACCGTCTTTCCTGTCTGGATGCAGAGGAGCACATCGTGGGCCTTCGCATCTTCTGCTTTCAGGTAGTGGCAGTCATTGGTTGCAACCAGAGGAATTCCGGTTTTTTCACTGAGGTGGATGAGATCACGGTTGACAATTTCCTGCTCTGGCATGCCGTTGGCCTGTAGTTCCAGGAAGAAATTATCATTGCCGAAGATGTCGCGATACTCCATTGCAGCCTGTTCGGCCCGGGTATAACTGGCAGCCAACAGATGGGATGCCACCTCTCCATGTAAACAAGAAGAAAGGCCAATGAGCCCCTCGTGATAAGTGGAGAGCAGTTCCTTGTCCACCCTGGGTTTGTAGTAGAAACCTTCGAAGTTGGCGAGGGTCAGCAGCTTGAGCAAATTTCGATAGCCCGTATTGTTCTCAGCCAAGAGAACGATGTGATGGTTTCGTGCGGCACCGTGACTCGCTCCACGGTCCCGGCGGCTCTTTGGCGCCACGTAGATCTCACAACCCAAAATGGGCTTGATCCCAAATTCGTTGGCTTTTACATAGAATTCGAGAGCGCTGTGCATGTTGCCGTGATCAGTGATGGCGACGGCAGGCATGCCAAATCCCGCGGCGGTCCTGAGCATGTCAGTGATGCGGATGGCACCGTCTAGAAGGCTGTACTCGCTATGCACATGTAGGTGGACGAATTCCTTTGACGACATATTCGAGAGTCCTTAATTGACGAGTCTTTCCGTAGTTGGAGCTGATTATTTTAAATCCGAAATCCGAAGCACGAAGCACGAAACAAATCCGAAATTCGGATTTCTAATTTACTGACTCGTTATATTACCCAATTCCCGGCGAAGATTCTCAACGGGGATTGGATGAATAACCGCTCGTCCAATCTCAGCAAGA
>PPDG01000184.1 GCA_002899795.1 Desulfobacteraceae bacterium
GGACTCTATTCTTGCTCTGTCTCTGTATTCAGGGCGTGAACTTTCTTGCTCAAGCGTGCAATCCTCCGTGCCGCAGTGCGGTGATGCAGAGCACCTTTTGATGCAGCCTTGTCTATTATGGGGATGGCTTCTTGGAGGGCTGCTTGGGCTTCCTCTACAGATTTGTTTTCCAGGGCTACTCGCACCTTTTTCACCGCACCTTTCACCCTTGTCTTCTTAGCACGATTTCGCTGTTTCCGTAGCTCACTTTGTTTCGCTCTTTTGATGGCAGACTTATGAGTGGCCAATTATTCTCCTCCTTGTAACTTGCTTCTTGAAAATTAAGCTCGACTGCCAGATCGAGTGTCTAGTGGCGCTCTGAAAAATGCGCAATTGCATTTTTTAACATTACCTACCTAACAAAGTCAAGAATTTTTCTACAAATCTATCGGCTAAACCGACAACGCAGTTGACATTCGCACGAAACTGTCACAATCTTGGCCGGAATGTTTTTGCGCTCATCCGCAAGCCAGCTTGCATTGGTACTTAACCCTATGAATGTAAAAGAAACGGGTTTACTCAAATCGGCTACCCTCATCAGCAGTCTAACCTTGCTGAGCAGGGTGCTCGGATTTATTCGCGATATGGCCATCGCTTACTTCCTGGGCTCTGGCTTCAAGGCGGATATCTTCTTTGTGGCTTTTCGCATTCCCAACCTTTTTCGCCGGCTGTATGCGGAAGGCTCCCTCAGCCTCCCCTATATGCCTGAATTGGGCAAGGGGTATGCTCTCGGTGACCATAGCAGCTTTGGTCGGTTGGCGAGCAATCTGGGTGGCCTGACATGTACCTTCTATTTTGGCCTGACTCTTCTGGGAGTGACGACAGCTCCTCTTGTTGTCTCACTTCTGGCCCCGGGTTTTGTCGGCAGCGGAGCCAAGTGGCAGTTGACAGTGAGCCTAACCAGATGGCTCCTTCCCTATGTATTTTGCATTGGTGTGGCTGGTTTTGTTATGGCGATCCTCAACACCCACGAGCATTTCGGTGCTCCTGCTGCTGCGCCAAGTCTACTCAACCTGTGCATGCTTGGGATGCTTGGGCTTGGGAGCTACTTCAGCATAGCCCCGGAATGGTCCCTGACCTGGGGTGTTGTTTTAGGTGGTTTTCTTCAACTAGCATTTCAGTGGCATTGGGCCCGGCGACTTGTGGTGAGATGGAAACCGAGTCGTTGGTGGCGAGCACCAGAGACTCAGACGGTCTTGAGATTACTGCTCCCAACGGTATTAGGAGCGGCCGTCTATCACCTGAATATTCTTGTGGCCACATTGTTTGCTTCTTTCCTCACCGTGGGAAGTATTTCTTACCTCTATTATGCCGAGCGACTGATCCAGTTTCCTCTGGGTCTTTTTGGGAGTGCCATAGGAACCTCGGTATTGCCCCAGCTTACCCGTCAGAGTGCCTTGCAGGAATGGCAGGCTTTTCGCCAACAGGTGGTCGAGGCCATGGAGCTCCTCTGGTTTCTGACAATTCCGGCGGCAGCTGGCCTCTGGGTGATCAGGATACCTCTTGTTCATCTTCTTTTCCAACGCGGAGAGTTCAATGAGATATCCACCAGGATGACGGCTGAGGCTCTCGGCTATTTTGCTCTGGGGCTATGGGCTGTGGCTGGTTTCAGGGTGCTCGTCGGGGCCTGGTATGCATTGGATGGTGCCTACGTAACAGTCTGGGCAGGTGTTGGGGCTTTGGCTATCAATGTGATCCTGAGTGTGCTTCTCGTAGGACCACTCGGGCATAGCGGTCTGGCACTTGCTGTCTCCATAGCAGCAATAGCAAACGTGCTTCTGTTGATGTTGTTGCTGAGTAGACGTCTTGGTGGAATTCAGGGAGGGAGACTTTTGCTGAGCAGCGGGCGCTGTTTGCTTGCCTCGTTCATCATGGCGGTCGTGGTGCAGACCCTTTGCCGGTACAGCTACGATGGCGGCAAACTTACAGGCGGATCTTTGGCACTCGGCCTGGGATGTTGGGTGGCAGCTGGAATACTCATCTACCTGGGGTGCATCATGCTGCTGGGTTTGCCGGAAGGAGTCAAGCATGCCTGGGCGGCAAGAGGTAGATCCGAGGCAGTAAAGGATACGCCGAAGGAAAGCTGAATAAATTTAGACAATATATCAACGTCCAGGAAATCCGAAATCCGAATATCGAAATCCGAAACAATTTTCAAATTTCAAAAATTCAAATGACCAAAACGAAACTACCAGAAATCTTGATAGATAGGGTTTCGAACATTTGAGCATTCGGGTTTTGAATTTGTTTCGTGCTTCGAATTTGCTGCGCCCTGAAGCGAGTCCCCATCTACGTTTTGCTTAAACTACTTAGGGCGCAGTATGGCTATAGTCCCAAGCGCTTTGGCAACCAGGTCTCCAGCCTCATCATAGACCTCGCCTTCAACCACCGCCGTAGACCGGCCTCGATGCAGGGCGCGACCATTTGCCTTGATGGTCTGGTTCACCTTTCGCACTGCTTTGATGAAGTTGATTTTCATCTCCTGATGAAAATCCATCTCAGCTTTACCTTTTACCAGAGTGCGAGAGGCCACAAAGGTGGCTGCTTCGAGAAGAGCAAAGAGAATCGTGCCCTGCACCGTATTCCTATCATTGACGAATTCTTCCCTGAGGGGGAGCTGCATCTCACAGTATCCCTCGCTCACCGAAACAATGCTTGCGCCCAGCCAGGAGAAAAGTGGTTGTGAGGCGGTTATCTCCCGGGCCCTATGCAGAAATACTTCTTCCCCAACTTTCTGAATCAGAGACATGGCCGGTATACCCAATGACGCCATGCTCTATGCGCTTTGCGTTCTGCCATCACCATAGAAAACGAACTCCCATCCCAGGCGGCCCGGTTTTGTTCTCGAGGCCGGTTGAATTTGACAAGACAACTTCAGCAAAGACATGTAGGGGTGAGCCGGCAGGAAGTCTGACGCTCAACAAAATGTTTTCACTGGGGTTTAGCGGTTCTTGGCATTGAATATACGCTCCCAGGGTGCTGACGTCTTTTGTTTCTCCTTCGATGGTGCCGATAGAGGTGGTCATTGTGACGGGCCATCTCACCTTAGATCTCGGATAAAGCCGTTTATTCCGTTCCATCTCAATCCCTCAATCGCTCAATAATTCAAGTCTAATGCAGTTCCGGTAGATCCTTGCGGAGTTCTTCTATGTAAGCCACGGCCCTTTCAAGTTCATCGGTAAGGTGGCGGATTCGGAGTACCGATTCCACTCGGGTTGAGAGTTCAACCATGTCGAAAGGTTTATTGACAAAGTCATCAGCCCCCATATCAAGGGCATCCAACTTGTTATCTTCAAACCCGGTTATAAAAATCACCGGAATAAACTTAGTTTCCTCCTTCTCCTTTAACCGCTTGCAGACTTCCAGGCCGTCCAACCCGGGCATCTTCACATCCAATATGATTGCTTGCGGATTTTCCGTCTCCGCCAACTGTAGCGCTTGCTCACCATCTGAAGCCAGAATTACTTCGTATCCCTTGTCTTTCAGGAAATGGTCGAGCAAATCCCGGATTTCCTGCTCATCATCAGCGACTAGAATTTTGTCGGCCATGGTGCCCCTCCTGTTATAACCGTTCAGCTCGTTGACTTGTCTTGGAGACAAGAGTCAAACTGGGTATCGTGCACCTTTTCGCGTGCAAACGGCTCGTGCCAGGACAGGATAATGCAGAGCCGCGAATAGGGCAAGAAGAATCATCTGCGACCTGAGGGCATACTCAAAATCCAGCGGCGGCGGCGAGAGGAGGGGGCATGGTCTAGCCCGGATATTTCATGAATTACTTGCTGCGACCAAGGATATGGCCGTCCTTCCTGGCGTCCTCGGATGTTGGCCTCTGCGACGTACCGTTCAGGTACGCCTCGGAACCAACACCCTGCGGTTGCCAGGTGGCACGCCCATCCTCTTCGCGCTCGCTGCGCTCCGCTCAGTCCCGCAAGCGGGTTCCCAGTTTCGTGGTCTCGCGACAGCA
>PPDG01000047.1 GCA_002899795.1 Desulfobacteraceae bacterium
CGGTGTGGCAAGTCCCTCTATGCGGCCTACCGTCTACTTGTGGAGGCACTACAGGCCGATAAGGGACACGTCTTTTACGTGGCACAAACTCAGGGGCAGATCGGATACATGATCGAATCCAGTTTGGACACGGCACTCATGGAGTTGGGCGTTTTGACCAAACAGCTCTTGATCACCCTTATTAGCTACGTGGTGGTGGATGAGAAGGATCCTGCCTTTCAAAACCTCACAAAGCCCATTGGACCGGTTCTCAGCCGGGAACAAGGCAAAGACCTGCCCTATCCCACTCGAGAGGTTCCGGGAGGATTACGCCGTGTGGTGGCTTCGCCAAAACCGGTAACCGTGGTGGAAAAACGAGAGATCAAAAGGCTTGTCGGTAATGATTTCATCGTTATTTGTTGTGGGGGGGGAGGGATACCGGTCATCCGGGAGGGGCGCGCCTTTCATGGTGTCGATGCGGTCATTGACAAAGATCTGGCCAGTGCCAAACTGGCCGAAGAGATTCGAGTAGATGTCTTCCTGATTGCTACCGATGTGGAAGGAGTTGCCCTGGGCTACGGCGGACCGGATCAGAGGTTTCTGCGAAATATGACCCTGGCGGAGGCCGCACAATATATGGCAGAAGGTCATTTCCCCCCCGGTTCCATGGGGCCCAAGATCGAGGCAGCCGTGCAGTTCATCAAAAAGCGCGGCAATAGGGCCGTGATTACTTCCATCGGGGCGATTGAATCGGCAGTAGCAGGAACTGCCGGTACGGAGATTGTGGGAGATGGAAAGACTGAAACGAAATGATAGATGCGAACTGATAAGAACTCGCCTTCGACAGGGGGAAGTATAGGATCAGATCAGGAGAGAATCCAAATCTTATAATGCCGAAGTCGCCAAGGGTACAAGGTTCAGCCCCTGCTCCCCCCGAGATAAGCATTCTGCACTTCTGGATTGGCTAAAAGTGCCTCCGCCGCATCTTCCAGAACAATCCGCCCGACCTCCATCACGTAACCTCGATGTGCAAGTCTAAGGGCAGCTCTGGCGTTTTGCTCCACCAGAAGAATGGTTACGCCGGACTCATTGATCTGCTTCAGCGTCTGGAAAATAGCCTTGACCAGCAGTGGCGCCAAACCAAGACTCGGTTCGTCCAGCAGGAGAATTCTTGGCTGATTCATCAGACCCCGACCGATGGCTAGCATTTGCTGTTCGCCACCACTCAGGGTTCCGGCGAGTTGTTGGCGCCGCTCTGCCAGGATGGGAAACAACTGATAAACCCAGTCCCTGCTCTCATTAACTTGATGGGCGTCTTTGCGGACAAAGGCCCCCATGTTGAGGTTCTCCTGCACCGTGAGAGTGTCGAATATTCGTCTACCCTCTGGAACCTGGGCAATACCAAGTTTAACGATGTCATGAGCCCGGAGCTTGTGGAGTTCGGCGTTCTCAAAAAGAATAGTTCCCGCCGCCGCGCTGACCAGGCCGCTAATGCTAAGAAGTGTAGTTGATTTCCCGGCGCCGTTTGCACCGAGAATAGTAACAATCTCCCCCTGGTTTACTTCCAAACTAACACCGTGTAGAACTTCTATGTTGCCATATTTCACATGAAGGTTTTCAATGCGCAGGAGCATCAACCTACTCCTCATCTGTGCCAAGATAAGCCTCAACTACCAGGGGGTCACTCTTCACTGTCTCAGCTGTGCCTTCTGAAATCTTGGCGCCATAATCAAGCACAACAATACTCTCACAAACACGCATTACCAGGCTCATGTCATGTTCGATGAGTAGAATGGTTTTTCCCTGATCCCTGATCTTGCGGATAAGGGTTATCAGGTCTGTTGTCTCTTGTTCGTTCATCCCTCCCGCAGGCTCATCAAGAATCAATAGGCGAGGCCCTGTGACCAGGGCTCGGGCAATTTCCAGAAGTCGCTGATTTCCGTAGGAAAGATTTTTGGCCAACTGCTCGGCATCTGGTCTCAGTCCGACGAATTCTAGTGCCTGCACAGCCCTCTCAAGCGCAGCTTTTTCCTCCCCCCGTTGGAACGGAGTCCGGAGCATCGCCCGCAAAGAGCCCGACTTCATCCTACTGTGGCATCCTGCCAGGACATTCTCCAAAACGGAGAGATTCTGGAAGAGCCGGATGGTTTGAAAGGTCCTGGCAATGCCAAGAGAGATAATGCTATGGGTCAATAGATTGACAATTGACTTTCCATCAAAGGTTATTTCTCCTTGATCCGGACGATAAATACCAGTAATCAAGTTAAAAACAGTAGTTTTACCTGCCCCATTGGGTCCGATCAGTCCCATGATGGAACCGGTGCCTACCTCGAAAGAGACATCGTTGACCGCCAGCACGCCCCCGAATCTCTTGGTGAGATTCTTTATACTCAATAGACTCATGCCCTACTCTCCCCTGAGGAATCATCCGACAAAGCGTACTTCCGCGGTCGGGGAGGTAGAATTCCCTCGGTTCGAAAGATCATCATGGCGATCATGGCGCCGCCGAAGATTAGCATCCGAGCATTGGCAATTCCCCTGAACACTTCAGGTAGGCCAACAATCAACAAGGCACCCAATATTACCCCGGGAATGCTTGCCGATCCTCCTAACAAAATGAGAGTGAAGATGAGAACAGATTCCCAAAAACTAAATGATTCCGGTGAGATGATGGTCATTTTCGAGGCGAAGATAACACCGACCATTCCGGCCCAGGCTGCCCCGATGACAAAGCAGGCCAGTTTGTAATGGGCAACATTTATCCCACTGCCCTCAGCTGCCACCTCATCTTCCCGTAGGTAATTGAGAGCCCTGCCAAATCGGGAATTCTCCAACCTATGAAAGAGGAATACGGCAACAGCTACAAACCCCCAGATGAGATAATAAAATTCATGTGGTCGCCGAATGGCGATTCCAAAAATTGTTGGCCGATCAATTCCAAAAATGCCGTTGGCGCCGCCGGTTATCCCGAACACATCGTTGATCAGGGCAATACGAACTATTTCTCCCAGGCCGATGGTAACGATGCAGAGATAGTCTCCCCGGAGATGGATAATAGGACGCATCACAATTGCAGCGAACAGTCCTGCGGAAAGTGCACACAGGGGTAGAAGCCACAAGACCGGAATATTGAAACGAGTGTTGAGAATCGCTGCAGTATAGGCCCCCACAGCGTAAAATGCGGCATGGCCAAGATTGAATAGTCCAGCATGGCCAACAATGATATTCAGACTGAGCCCCAGGATGGCGTAGAGCCCCACGTTGTTGAGAACATCTACCCAGTACTTGTTCAGAAACAGAGGCGACATTACCAAAAGCGCTGTCACAACTCCGTAAATGATTTTCCTATGATCCTTCATACCTTTTCTGCCACCCGTTCGCCCAACAGACCGGTAGGGCGCACGATGAGAATCAAGATGAGCACTACAAAGGCAATGGCATCTTTCCAAGCAATGGAGATGTAGGCCGCGCCCATGGCCTCAATGACTCCGAGCAGGATGCCTCCCACCATAGCACCAGGGATGTTGCCTATTCCGCCAAGAATAGCCGCAGTAAAAGCCTTTAACCCGTAGACCCAACCCATGGTAAAATTAATCTGGCCATAGAGAAGCCCCACCATAAGTCCAGCCAATCCCCCCAATGCAGGCCCAATCAAGAAGACAATGAGAATCACCCGGTCAACATCAATACCCATCAGTCTTGCCGCACCCTGATCGATGGCCGCTGCTCTAATGGCCGTGCCAATTCTAGTTTTGTGGATATACAAGTAGAGTGCTGCCATGATCACTACTGATGCAAGCAAGATGAGGAGTTTCACGAGGGGAAGGTAGAGACCGAACAGATTCAGCGCAGTCCTGGGAAGGATACCCTGGGGATACACTTGTAAGCGGGCGCCATAGATAAGCATCATCGCGTTCTGGAAAAAAATGGAAGCTCCCAGCGCTGAAACCACGGCAGAGAGACGGGGTGACTCCCTCAGGGGGCGGTAGGCCGTCCTCTCGAGAAGCGCCCCGACCAATGCC
>PPDG01000466.1 GCA_002899795.1 Desulfobacteraceae bacterium
GATTAATAAGAGATTGCTCGTTGGCTTTTATCCATCGTTCAAGCATATGCTGGTCCAGCTCTGTTGTGGAGGTCACAATGTCTACCATGATCGTTGGTAAATATATATATATTTATGCCTGTTAATCAATTCAACCCCTCGGATGCGTATACTGTGGCGCATTTATCTCTTGCAGTCTCATCCGGAATTCTTGCTCTGAAACGCTACTCTTCCAATGACCCGCAATTGTAGCTGTATACACCAAGCCAACGTACACTACGATAATTACAATTCCCAGTTTTGCTGTGGACCAAAATTTTTTCCTGATCCCTATGGTTTTCAGTTCCAGCGTATTTCTTCCTCCCGGACAGACCAAGGTGCAATCCATACACCCATTGCATTCAGGACTGATGATCCGGTCCTTGCTGTCTACAGGCAGATGGTAGGGACACACTTCAGAACAGAGTTTACACTCTATACAGGTGTCGGAATTCCTCTGAATTCTTGTAGGACTGACTAAAGCCAGCAATCCCGTTAACGCTCCGTACGGACACAAGTACCTGCACCAGAGGTTTCGGAAGACCAGGGAGGCAAGAACCAGAATGGCCAGAACTACAAATGTGGTAGTGGACATCTGGGTGAAGAAAAACAACATTTTTACATCGGACATCTTGTAATAAGGACTCCGGAGAAAAGCTAAAATGGCAAGCCGACTCATTGAAAAAATTGTCCAAACGAAAAACCCCAGAAGCAAGTATTTCAGGCTCCGTAGAGGAAAATCCAGCCAAACTGGAATCCTATAGTTTCTGCCAAAAACCTTTCTCCCCAATTTCCATAACCACTCCGACAGGGTTCCTACTGGACAAAACCAGCCGCAGAAAGATTTTCTGAGTGTCAAGGAAATCAATCCTGCGAATCCGAGGATAACCATGGCTGCGGGATGTACTGGATCCCAGATTCCAGTGAGCACAAACAGTTTCCAGCCCATAAGCGCCCCAATGGGAAGGAAGCCTTCAACACCCGCTGGTCTCGACACTGTGATAGTAGCATCACCGGAGGCCTGCAGAAAATAAATGAAAAAATGGATTCCAATCCCAATGGTGACGAGAAATATGGTTAACTGGATGCTGTTTCGCAGGCCCCATGAGTACGGTTTTGCCTTTTGCAGAGTCGGTTTTGGAAAACCGTACTCGTTTTTCCTCTCCTCTGTTTTTTCAACAGGTTCAAGTAGTGCAACTTGTGCGGTCATCTTAAATTCTATGCCTCAAATGGGTGGTGCAATGGTGACCAGGACGCGCATGTCGGTTTCAGCCCTGAGGCCGTGGGGTTCACTAATTTCTGAGATCAAAATATCCCCGGGCCGAGCTGGTATGGTTGTTTCATTTTCACCTAAGAATTCACCGCTTCCCTCGAGTACGGCAATGCTCAACTGGCCTTCAATATCATGAGAGTGGATGGGCAACTCCTGGCCGGCCTTAAAATTAAAGTTCAGAATTTTGAAGTAGGGAGAATCATGGACGAGCAGACGACTCAAACCGCCGTCCTTAAAACTGTTTTCCTCAAACATGCTTATTTTTTTCATGCTGTATTCACCCCCTTTTGACCAGAACAGTTAATTGGATAGAAACTATCTAGTGTTCATCCAAAAACCTAACAACCCAGTGTCATTCTGAGGAGTGAAACGACGAAGAATCTCGTAGTTCAGTAGATTGAGGGAGATTCTTCGTCCCGCAAGGGCGGGAATCAGAATGACATTGACGAGTTTCCGGATGGACACTATCTAGACCTTCTTCCCCCTTGTTTGCCCAGAACCTTAACTAGGTAACAAGGTATCTCCATTGACTTAGGTCAAAGCTGCGAAAAAATGGAGAAAAATTTGCTCAGTATTACTCAAGCCCAACCGCTTGCTCTAGGGGGCTTCAATCTGGTAAATTGAGGCAACTAGGGTATCTCACGAATCACCTGTTTTGACCGCTTTGCTACTTCCTCCAGCCCTTGTCTATTAAGCCAGCAAGTAAACCTGGAGAGACCCACAGACAGGAAGGAAAAATTTGAATTCGTTTTCAGACTCAAAGCAGATTTCCAGTAAGGAAATCATGGCTCGGACAGGAATATCCAGGGCTACCCTCAATAACTATATAGGGCTGAACCTCATCCCCCCGCCCACCGTTCGCAAACCTGAAGAGGTTGGGGGCCCCACCAAAATCGGCTACTTCCCTGCGTGGGTTGTGAACAGAATAGATAGAATCCGCCAGCTCAAAAGTGAAGGAATGCGAATGGCGCAGATTGTCATGCAATTCATGGATGAAGAAAGAAAAGTTTTGCCAGCTGCGCCTGAACCGCAACCTGACTTGACTTACCAATGGCTCGAACAGATTCCTTTTCCCGCCGTTCTGGTGAATAGGAGTTGGGAAATCATCCGGTCAAATCATGCAGCCGAGGACCTGCTTCCAACAGAGCGAGTTCGCGGAGCTACTTCGGCGGTAAAGAACAACTTTTTCGCTCCCTTCTGCATCAGGGGACTAATGAGTGGCTTTACAAACTGGGAAGACATGCTCACGCCGCACATTCGTCTGGCCAAAAGAGATCTCAGCGAAGACTCTCTCGCCCAGATATACCGCGGGTCGGAATACCACACGGAAGAGGAGGTAATGCTACTATGGCGTGGAGCCGAGCCCCTAGATGATCGTCCGTTTCATCATCAAACCCTGGTTCTCAAACATTTCGATGGTGAAAGCAGACACTGCACGCTTTTTTCCAGTGCTTTGCGTGAGGGGACTCTATTGCTTTACGTACCAATTCATATGCAATTGGACCGAATTCTGGACCAGCTAATGGGCACAGTGGAACTCTTCAGAAGCGTGCTGTCTCGAGAAGGTCCATCCCATATACCTCTATGCATTCTGGCGGCCCGGCTGGAATCTGATCTCCATTTACGCACAGCCCTACCTCCAGCCGAATACTTCGATTTGATAAACCAGATAATCCTGACCTCACATCAATGCTTCAAAAAGCATGGGGCCACCCCGGCACGTTCGTTTCAAGAAGGAGTTGTCGGCTTTTTTCTGGCTGCGGATGATTCACCGCAAGATTACCTCTTCCGGGCATTGGCGTGTGGTCACTCTCTGCAGAGGATGATCGGCGATCTCGACCGAAAATGGAAATACAAGCAAGCCTGGAGCAATACCTTGCGCCTGAACATAGGTGTTCACTGCGGCCATGAATGGGCGGGAACAGTACCGTCAGCGCTGGCATTCGAATTTACTGTGGTGGGTGACACCTTGATGGAAACAATAAAGCTGAGTGAATTTTCAAAAAAGGGGGCTATTTGGGCCAGCAAAAAAGTGATTGAAAATCTGTCTCCCTCAGAGCGGGAACGGGTGGAATTTGGTATTCGGCTGGGAGTTTATCAGGAACGATTTGTAAGCCCGAATATCTACTCGCCGGTGAAAGAACTCCTGAGCCGAGATGAATTGGAAGGGGGAGGGCTTCTACCGATAAGCAACCTGGCAGTTACGGAAGTTGTCAATGTCTTCCCATAGTTGCAGGACCACGGGGTTTGCTGGGCTCTTAGCCGTGAACCACATGGACAAGACCGGAACGGCTACATAGAGTATTGCCAACTTCCGAAACTAGCGGAAGAAGCGAGAGAGCACACCCCATACTCGGTGATCGCTCCCTCATTCGTCTTCTTCAGATGAGCTCTCTTCCTGCTCATCATCCGTTTCGGTAGGACCTTCCTCTTCAGTATCCTCAGCCGCAGGCGGCTCGACTGCTTCACCAGTCTCAAGAGCACCCAGTGCCTTTTGCAGTCCATCCACTGCCTCCTGCAACAAAGTCTCTGCGCCCCGAAACCAAATCAAATTGGGATTTGACTTTTCAGTGTGCATTATTCCTGTGCAAGAGTCCCTCAGCACGTATAGCTTTGCCACTATGCTTTCCAAGCTGTCATAGAGCTCTCCCTGGTTGCTCATGCGCCACCCTCCTCCAGAGCACGAAGTGCTTTTTGCAGCTCATCCAC
>PPDG01000008.1 GCA_002899795.1 Desulfobacteraceae bacterium
ACTTTCTGGTTCGGGCATAGCTCAGCATTTTGGGCTGCCCCTGAGGTGGGAGCTTCAATAGTTTTTCCTCTCTTGCGGCAGTTTGCCAGATCAATAGAGTAGATGAAATCCCAAGCTCCAAGCACCAAATTACAAACAAATTTCAAATTCCAATATCAAATGACCAAAACAGGTTTGGAATTTTGAATTTTGGTCATTGTGATTTGTTTGTGATTTGTGATTTGTGATTTGGAATTTATCGCTCCAGTACTGCAAAACAGCTCGCAATCTTTGACGACAAAGCCATAGAACTCTGACGTGAGCCTAAGGATCAGGTTTACGATGTTGAATGAATTTTCTTACAGTGGAGGATTGAGGCCACTTGACTGCAAGGTCCTGTCCATTGCAGCCAGTTGCCTAGATTTTTCTGGAGTCAGCTCGGTGTTCTGAACAAGGATTCCATAGTAGGTCTTGATTCGGTCCACATATCTGACTGGTTCGGTTCCTCTAGCATACCCATGGGGCAAGTTGCGGTAATACTTCTTCTGACGCAGTAACGGCAGCATAGCGCTCACATCCTGCCAGTTATTTGCATCTTTCTCCATTTTTTCGGCCAGCATTCTTGCGTCCTCAAGGTGTCCCCAACCTACATTGTAGGCAGCCAGAGCCATATATGTCCGATCTGGCTCGGACACATCCTCGCCAAGTCGTTCGTGTATCTGAGCCAAGTAGCGGACACCACCTTCAATGGATTGTCGGGGATCTACCCTACTTTTCACGCCTAGAGTGTCAGCGGTCTCCTGAGTAAGCATCATCAAACCCCTGACCCCGGTAAAACTCACCGCATTTGGGTCCCAGTGCGATTCTTGATAGGACTGCGCTGCCACAAGCCGCCAATCCAACCCATGCCTTTCTGCAGCCTCTTCGAAGTGATCGCGATACCGCGGCAAACGATGACGCACCCTGTTGTGGTATTGCACCAGATCCACATAATCAAAAACCTTGAGATGCCCATAGTAGTGTTGTTTGAGACGCTGGAGCAAGTCAGCGGTTTCCGGCCGGGCGAACCATCTTTCAACTGCTGCCAAAAGATACTGGTGCTGCGGATGCAGGGCCCACGCCAGCCGCTGGCCTTGTTCAATTGCAAAGTGAATTCTTAACTGGGGATAATAGCGCCGATTAACCGCAACGATGTTCGAATCAGCTATGGTAAGTGGTACTATTCCCTGCCAGACCATCTCTAGGATTTCCTCGGTCTCGTATCCCGAAACCGGCATCCACGACAATCCAGGATATTGCTGTTTGAGCTGCCTCAGCCGTTCCTCATATGAGGTGCCGGCATTTACCCATAAAGGATGACCAATGAGATCGCCCACCTTGTCAGGTGACGGTCCTCCCAGCCGCCCCACCACCTGCTGCTGGACTTCCATATAAGCAGGCCCGAATGCCACTTTTCGTCTTCGCTGTTCTGTGACGGTAAAGCCTGCGGTGATGAGGTCAGCATCACCGCGAAGTAGGGAGGGGATCATCTGCTTGAAATTGTGGGTGACAACACAGACCAGCTTCACACCCAGATAGTCAGCGAAGGCTTTGGCCAGCTCGTATTCAAAGCCCGCAAATCCCGTGGGGCCTTCGTAATAGCAGGTGGCATTGTTACGGATAAGCACTCGGAGCTCGCCCCTGGCCTTTATAATCCCCAACTCATTCTGCGGGGTAAGCTGATTACAACCTGCTCCAGCCACCAGAGCGAGACAAAGGATGGTCAAGCTCGCCAGTTTCATCCAGGTCATAGGAGTTGATTTTTTATCGGATTTTGCCATCACTACAGCTTTTACTCACTCTTTTTTTGCGCCGGAGGTTGCCCCACAATGGTAGAGCAAAATTCGTTCCGAGTTCTGTTGTAAGGTCTTAGCTTTACCGCCAGCCAAACTATCTTATCCCGTTTTTTCCAGCAAGCACAAGGCCCCCCGAAAAGTGGGTCTTTCAGATAATACTTCTTTCAGGCTTGTCAAGAGCTCAACCAGCGTCAGTTTACGGTTTTTCGTTGTACCTCTGCAGGTTACGGAAAAAACTCTATTAATTCAAGTAATTATGCGCTACGCTACCGGCTACTAATATTCCAACCCGAGTGTACAATTGTATACCACAAGCGACCATTGGCAACCCACAATTTTCTATTTTACCAATACCAGGCGAAGGTCCATGACATTGGTATTGGTCGGACCAGTGATCAGCAGGTCATCGAGGTGTTGAAAAAAATGGTATGAGTTGTTTTCCGCAAGGAACTCTCTTGGATCTAGTCCTTTCGCCAGCGCCCGGGCTACCGTGTCGCCATCCACCACTGCCCCAGCGGCGTCAGTGGGGCCGTCTGTACCGTCAGTACCACCGCAAAGCAGGCAAACCCCTTGCAGCCCTTCAAGGTCGAGAGCAGCAGCCAGAGCAAATTCTTGATTTCGTCCACCTTTTCCTTGGCCTCGCACCACCACCGTTGTCTCTCCCCCGGAAATGAGGCAAGCAGGTCGAACCACAGGATGACCGCTCATAACAATTTCTTTAGCGAGGGCCGTGTGAAAACGAGCCGCCTCCGTTGTATCACCCTCGATCAATGAAGAGAGGATAAGGCTCGTGTAGCCGAGCTTTTCAGCTTGATTTGCGGCAGCCTTCAACGCTTGCATATTGGTGCCCACCAGGATGGATAAAGTCTGTGAAAATATTGGTTCCCCCGGCTTCGGTGTCTCCGGAACCTTTCCTTCTATTCCTTCTTCCAGGTGAGATCTCACTGAAGCCGGCAACTTGTCTTTGAGAGCATAGCGATCCAAGACTTCCTGACATTCATTGTAGGTGGTGGGATCCCCCACAGTGGGTCCCGAAGCAATCACGTCCAGGGGATCTCCAACAACATCAGAAAGGATAAGAGAGATCAAAGTAGCCGGATGCGCCAACCGTGCCAGTTGCCCCCCTTTGACTTGCGAGAGGTGCTTTCGTACCGTGTTCATCTCTTGAATAGATACTCCCGACTTCAGAAGCAGGTTGGTGGCGGCCATTTTCTCATCCAGGGTGATCCCCTCTACCGGCATTGGCAGGAGAGCTGAGCCGCCTCCAGAGAGCAAGAAAAGCACCAGGTCTTGTCGCCCCAGTTTTTCCACCAGGTTTACCAGTTCTTGGGTGGCTCGCCAGCCATTTTCATCTGGAGTGGGATGTCCCGCCTCCAGCAAGCGGATCTTTTTCAGAGGTGCCAGGTGGTCATATTTGACAATAACCAACCCGCCGCTTATCCGATCCCCCAGCACTTCCTCCACTGCCTGAGCCATCGCTGCTGAGGCTTTGCCCGCGCCTATGGCCCAGATTCCTTCAAAGTCCTCCAGATCCAGTTCTTGCTCGCCAAGCAAAAGCGTGTTTCCCTCCAGGGTCAGAGACCGCTTGACAGCTTCATTCGGGTCTACAGCACGCAGTCCAGCTTCGAAAATTTGTCGGGCCTCTTTCTTGAGATCCGTTTGCATCATAAGCTCCTGATCAGACTAACTTATTAGAGTCCATCCATAAATTACCGAGTGTCATTCCGAGCCCTTGGGCAAGCTGAATAGCTCCGTGTCACCCCGTCGCCGCGTCCTTTTCCCTATGCTCTATGCCCTATGCCCTATGCCAATCTATACAATAGATCATTTACTGCTGACAACCACCCACAGACAATCTTTATTTGACAGTGCTCGCACCTGCCAAGTAGAATCTCTATGGTTTTAACCACATTGCCGGCAATCTATTTGTACACTTGGAAAGGGTTTCTGGAGGTATGTAATATGGAAGATTGTATCTTTTGCAAGATAATTCGCGGTGAAATCCCTTCAGCAAAAGTTCTCGAAACCGAGACTGTCCTTGCATTTCTTGACATCAATCCGGTAAGCAAGGGTCACACCTTGGTAATCCCCAAGGCTCATTACGACACTTTTCCTGAAATGCCAGCCGACGTAATCGCTGCATTGGGC
>PPDG01000598.1 GCA_002899795.1 Desulfobacteraceae bacterium
ATTTTAGACACTTTAGACATTTTAGGCATTCTATAGTGTAAGGTGGGCACTACTCACGAGTTGATTAAAAACAATGACACATGAACCTCTTTTAAATGTTGAAAATCTAAAAGTCTATTTCGATACTGATCAGGGCGTGGCAAAGGCCGTTGATGGCGTGAGTTACCAGGTGGGGCAGGGCGAGACGGTCTGTCTGGTAGGTGAGTCCGGATGTGGCAAAACAGTCTCCGCCCTTAGCATTCTTGGCCTCCTGCCGCAGCCTCCGGCGAGGGTTGCTGGCGGCACCGTTACCTTTAAAGGACAAAACCTCCTTGATTTGGGTGAACAGGATTTGCAGCAAATCAGGGGTCAGAAAATTTCCATGGTGTTCCAGGAACCGATGAGCTCACTGAACCCGGTTTTCACCATCGGCTACCAGATAGAGGAAGTGCTCACCACCCATGAGCACGTGAGTCCCAACGAGGCCGAGGAGAGGATCATTAAACTACTGCACGATGTGGGCATTGCTTCGCCAGAGGAACGAATCCACGACTACCCTCACAACCTGAGCGGCGGGCAGCGCCAGCGGGTCATGATCGCCATGGCTCTAGCCTGCAACCCTGATCTGGTTATTGCAGACGAACCGACCACTGCCCTGGATGTGACCATTCAAGCTCAGATACTCAACCTTTTTGCAGAGCTTCAGGAAAAAAGAGGAATGGCCATCTTGCAGATAACCCACGATCTCAGTGTGGTTGCGAGCGTGGCCGACCGGATCTACGTGATGTACGCTGGGATTGTGGTGGAGGTGGGCTCGGTCTGGCAGATTTTCCATGAACCTTGTCATCCCTATACCATGGGGTTACTGGAATCATTGCCTGGTCGCAGGGAAAGGGGGCAAGAATTGGCCACCATCCCTGGGGCAGTTCCTGATCCCACCAGGAAACCTCCAGGTTGCCCGTTCCATCCCCGTTGTTCCCATGTCCAAGATAGTTGTCGCAGTCAGTTTCCAGAGATGTGCAACTTCGCTGACAGCCACCTGGCAAGGTGTCCAATAATATACGCAAAGCGCAAAGCGCATAGCGCCTAGCGCATATCACAAAGACTTTGGTCAGATGAGCAAAGAGAGTACAGAAAATAACAACCTAATCCTTGAAGTGCAGGGCCTGCAGAAATATTTCCCCGTGCACCGCGGCTTTCTCCAGCGAGTAGTGGGATGGATAAAAGCGGTGGATGGGGTGGATTTGGGGTTGTCAGCCGGCAAAACACTTGGACTGGTGGGCGAGAGCGGCTGCGGCAAATCAACCTTGGCTCGTCTTATCCTCAAGCTGATAGAATCGGATGCAGGCAAGATCTTATTCCAGGGTGAGGATATCACCGAGCTTTCTCGGGCTGAGATGCAATCCTACCGTCGGAGGATGCAGATTATCTTTCAGGATCCCTTCGGCTCCCTCAATCCCCGGATGACCGTGGGGCAATCCATTGAGGAGGGACTGCGCACCATCCAGATTGGAGGCCGGGAGCAGCGGCAAAACCGCGTGGCCGAGCTGTTGGAAATGGTGGGGATTCCGGCCTGGGCCGCCCAGCGCTATCCTCATGAATTCAGCGGTGGTCAGCGACAGCGAGTGGGCATTGCCCGGGCACTTAGCGTGGAGCCAGAGCTGATCATCTGTGACGAACCGATCTCAGCCCTTGATGTCTCCATCCAGGCCCAGATTCTCAATCTTCTTCAAGATTTACAAAAAAGGCTGGGCCTGAGCTATCTCTTTATAGCCCACGACTTGAATGTGGTCGAGTACGTTAGCGACAATGTGGCCATCATGTATCTTGGACACGTTGTGGAGTACGGCCCATCTGAGGTGGTATACGACCAACATTTGCATCCATACTCCTCAGCTCTGCTGGAGGCGGCCCCGGTGCCGGATCCTTCGGTCAAGCGTTCTTGGACACCGCTTGCTGGCGATGTACCTAGCCCTTTCAATCCTCCCCCGGGCTGCAAGTTTCAGAACCGCTGTCCTCTGGTTGAGGACCGCTGCAGGAAAGGAGAGATTGAGCTTTATGAGGTTAATGCCACCCACCGGGTGCGTTGCTGGAAGGTGTTGGGGCGCTAGGCCCAGTGCGCCTAGCGCAGCAGGCAGATTGCAGCGGGCAGAGGGCAACAGACAGCAGGCAGCTCAAAGCTTGAGACTAAAAGTTTCTGCCAGCTGCGCGCTGCTAGCTGCGAACTGGCTTTATTTGATCTTGACACCGAATTATGCTAGTAGGAGGCTGATTAGAAATCAAGCGGGAGGATTTGAAATAAGTTGTCGAACTACTTGGGAGTTTTGCGTTAATAACTTTAGGTATTTTAGTACATTTTAGTTCAATTTAGGCACTTTAGCTCACTTGAGTTATTTTAGGCATT
This sequence comes from Desulfobacteraceae bacterium, assembly GCA_002899795.1. Classification (GTDB taxonomy): domain Bacteria; phylum Desulfobacterota; class Syntrophobacteria; order BM002; family BM002; genus BM002. The sequence continues at coordinate 2,384 of PPDG01000598.1, forward strand.
TGACATATGGATCTCAACGACCCGACCTCATTTACATTAAAAGAGCCAGGCCAACGCCGTATCTTTTCGGTTAGCGAACTCACCAGGGAAATACGAGGGCTGCTGGAGGATCACTTTCCCTTTATTTGGGTGGAAGGCGAGATCTCCAATTTCAGGGTGCCTGCATCCGGCCACTACTACTTCGTGCTCAAAGACGCCGAAAGTCAGGTGCGCTGTGTTATGTTTCGCTCCCAGCAGCGGTGGATGCGCTTTCAGCCGGAAGATGGCCTACACGTGCTATGTCAGGCCAGGGTCAGTGTTTACGAGCCTAGGGGTGAATACCAGCTGCTGGTGGATGTTATGGAACCCAGGGGTCTGGGGGCGCTGCAGCTTGCCTATGAGCAGATGAAGCGGCGCCTAGAAGAAGAGGGACTCTTCGATCCCGAACACAAGAAACCAATTCCTTTTCTCACCCAGCGTCTTGGGGTGGTGACTTCTGGCACGGGAGCTGCCATTAGGGACATTATTAGGGTGGTCAGGGAGCGCTACAGCAACCTGGAGATTTACCTTTACCCGGTCAGGGTTCAAGGTGAAGGGGCTGCAGAGGAGATAGCTGTAGGGATTGATACCTTTAACGCTGAGTTTCCTGTCGATGCTCTGATCGTCGGTCGCGGTGGAGGGTCTTGGGAGGATCTGTGGGCTTTCAACGAAGAAGCCGTCGTTCGGGCTATTTTCAGGTCACAAATCCCGATTATTTCTGCGGTAGGCCATGAGATAGACACCACCTTGGCCGATCTGGTGGCAGACGTACGCGCGCCTACACCCTCGGCTGCTGCTGAACTGGTGGCCCAGCACAAAGAGGCTCTCGAAGCATACGTGGCCGATCTGCTTCAGCGGTTGCAAGGCCGCGTCCGGCAAATACTTAGCCTTGCCGGAGAGCGTTTGAGCAGCCGCAAACAGCGGTTGCGGCATCCTGCTGCACGACTGGCTGATCTTCGGCTGCGCCTCGATGAACATACACAACGACTGGATTTCGCTAGTGGTCAAAGGCTGAATTCCGAGGCTCAAACGTTTCTTCGGCTCAGAGATCATTTGTTCCATTTCAGCCCAGGCCGCAGGATTTCCGAGTCACGCAGTCTTCTGGACCAGTGTTGGCGAGATCTTGGACTATTCGCCAGCCAGAGTTTGCAGAGAAAACGCCAGACCCTGGAACGCAGCCTGGCACAGTTGGATGGCTTGAGTCCCCTTGGGGTACTGGCACGTGGTTACAGTATTACCTCCACCTGGCCGAAGGGGAAGGTGGTTCGCTCGGTGAGGCAGGTGAAAAAAGGTGCTACGGTGCGAGTGCGCCTTCACGAGGGAGCGATGAGATGTAATGTGACCGACATAGAGGAGACTAACTGATAATCTGGACGCTCGCCGGATCTAGCCCGGATAATTCATGAATTAGCTACTCCGACTGTGGATATGAACGCCCTTCCGGGCGTCCTCGGGCCTCGAACCCTGCGACGTACTGTTCAAGTACGCCTCGGATTCAAGCCCCTGCGGTTGCCCGGTGGTACGTCCATCTTCACAGTCTCG
>PPDG01000530.1 GCA_002899795.1 Desulfobacteraceae bacterium
ACTTCTCGAAAAGACTTGTCTGGTGTTTCGGTCATTTGGATTTTGGTAATTCGAATTTGTTTCGGATTTCGATATTCGGATTTCGGATTTAAATCAGACCTGTGCCTCTGTGGTAAATCTCCAATCAGGCCTCCTTGGGCCGTCATAATGGGGAGCAAGGTAACTAATCGTTTCCAAAATTGAGCCTGATGTTTTCAGAGTCCCAAGCAACGAGGTGAACGGTAATGCCCAACATGATACCGGATGCAGAAACATACTTTCGAGGTTTCATCCCACCCAGAGACGAATTGCTTATCGAACTCGAACAAGAGGCGCAACAGGAGCACATTCCCATAATTGGTCCTGTAGTGGGTGAGTTCCTATACATCCTTGCTAAAGCCATGAATTGCAAGGCTATCCTGGAGCTGGGAACGGCCACAGGATATTCGGCCATCTACCTGGCTCGAGGAATCAGTAATCCGGGGGGAATACTGACTACCATTGAACGTGATGAGGCCATGGCAGCCAGAGCCAGAGAAAACGTTTCCAGGGCTGGGCTTGCGGATCGGGTTGAGGTCAGGGTGGGGGAGGTCTCGGAAGTTTTAGAGACACTAGAGGGTCCCTATGATCTAATCTTCATGGATATTGAAAAGGCAGATTACCAGAAAGCTTTATCGGGGTGCCATTCACTGCTCAGACTGGGCGGTCTTCTAGTTGTAGACAACGTTGCCTTCTTGGGAGCCAGTGAGTTCAACCAAACAATTTTCGCCGACAATCATTGGCGCTGCGTGCATTTGTACTCCCTTCTGCCCAACCATTCACCAGAAAAAGACGGACTAACGTTGGCTGTTCGGATTGAGTGACCATAACCCGCTGGTGGTCACAGTGAAAAGTATTCCTATCACAAGAGTAGTTTTATGTTGACACTGTCACTGGATCGGTCTTAAGCTAATATTAGACTGTCTTTTTTGACCACCGCCAGCTTGTTGGAGATTCGCAAATGTTATGCAAAATGGGCCCATAGCGCTTCCAACAGAGCACCATCTGATCTGTTGGAAGCTAAAGTTATCAGACACTTGGAGCTGGAATGCTTGCTTAAGCCTCAGGTAAAGTAGCCTCACCACCACCCTCTACTCCCCGCGCTCCATGCCGCCCCTGGTCACCTCGGAATCCTGAGAAATACATCTTCCTTCACTTATTTCTCCCTTTAGTTTTTGGCACTGGTTGAGCCACCACCACCGTACGACCAAACTTGATGGCCTGGAAAGAGGCTGCCAAGGAGGTTACAATTTTTCTAGCCTCCATTATTCATGAATCCATTGCGATTCATGAATAATCCGGGCGAGCCCGGTCTGTTGAGGTGGGAAAGATTTTTTGAGACTTAACAATTGACTCAGCAAATTTTTGCTCTTGGGGAATGTCCTGCTTTGACTTGAGGACAGAGAGGGGGGATCATGTTTATCCAACAGACAGATCTATTTCGAGGAATGGATAAGGATTTCGTCAAAGAAACATATGACCTCACAGTAAAGCAATCTCTTGAAGAAGGAGAAGTTCTCTTTAGTGAAGGGGATCAGGCCAGCCATTTCTATATCTTACTAAAAGGACGCATTAGGCTGGGCACTCGAGATACTGGGCAGGTGGTTCACACAGTCAGTCGTGCAGGCGAGGCTTTCGGCTGGTCCAGCCTTGTCGGTCGTGATTTTTACTCCGCCTCCGCAGAGTGCGTACAACCCACAAAGCTGCTCAAGATAGATAGAGAGGATTTCCAGGAGATCTTAAAAAAGGATCCAATCAATGGTCTTTCTTTCTTTAGACGACTGGCAGGGGCTCTTGGCGAGAGGCTGATCGATAGCTATGGTTCGCTCGGCTTAGCGCAGACCAGCGAGGAGCACCGTACCTATGGAAGTTCCTTGACCTTGCAACAATCTGGCAGCGAAATCCCCTAAAGGGGCATGACCGTCCACAAAAAAAGGGACTTGGCATCGTTAGCCAAGTCCCCCAAACAGGTAGATAAATTGTGGTGCCGAGGCCCAGAATCGAACTGGGGACACGAGGATTTTCAGTCCACTGCTCTACCGACTGAGCTACCTCGGCACGATTGATTGTATATGGGGTAGAGGATTGTGCAGCGGCTATGGTACTAGGTTGGTACTTTGTAAGTACTTGATATTACTATATCTGACCTTAGCGCTTTCCACCGCAAGTCTTATACGCCCCACTCGTAATTTTGTCAAGGAAAAAAGGATTATCTCAGAACGCAGAGCAGGTATGCTATTTTTCTAGCCCGGATATTTTATTTATTGCTGTCGCGAGACCATAAAGATGGGCGTGCCACCTGGCAACCGCAGGGTGTTGGTTCTGAGGCGTACCTGAACGGTACGTCGCAGGGGCCGCCTGTCCTGAGCGAAGTCGAAGGAACACCCGAGGACGCCAGGCTTCCGGCTCGGAGAGCCTACAGCTCGGAGAGAAGGACGGCCATATCCGTGGTCGCAGCAAGTGATTCATGAAATATGCGGGCTAAATAAGGAGCACGATAAGTGGAAGAAATCTCGCCTCGCCAGAACTCTGCCAGTGCTACTGAATTAGAAGTAACATCGCTTAGATCACAAATAGGCCCCATTCTTTTCTTGGCCGGGATTTTCTTCTTGAATTTTTTGGGCAGAATAATCCTTGCCCCTCTGCTGCCTACCATTGAAAAAGACCTAGGCCTGGATCACGCTGGAGCAGGTTCACTCTTCCTCTTGATATCATCGGGATATTTCGTATCTCTTCTGGGATCCGGATTTGTAGCCTCGCGACTCATGCACAAACGGACAATAATTGTCTCGGCCACCGCTATTGGCCTTGCTCTCCTTGTAATCTCTTCCAGCAACAGCCTGCTGGGGATTAGCACGGGCCTGGTATTACTGGGGTTGGCAGCAGGGCTGTATCTGCCCTCTGGGATCTCCACCTTGACGTCGTTAATCAGTCCTGGTCAGTGGGGGAAAGCACTAGCCATCCACGAACTGGCTCCAAATTTAGCCTTCGTTGCGGCCCCTTTAATATCTGAGGTTCTGCTGCAATGGTTTTCCTGGCGAGGAATTCTGGCCGTAATGGGTATAGCGTCAATGGTGGCAGGGATGACCTTCGGTCGGTTTGGCACGGGTGGCAAGTTCCCAGTAGATGCCCCCAGCGTTACCTCTGTCCGAACCATTTTGGCCAAACCAGCTTTTTGGATCATGACCATCCTTTTTAGCTTAGCCATCACCGGCAGTTTGGGTGTATACGCCATGCTGCCTCTCTACCTGGTAACTGAGCGCTCTATGGACCAATACTGGGCCAACACTCTGGTAGCTGTTTCGCGCGTATCAGGGCTTGGGATGGCATTTCTTGCTGGCTGGGCAACAGATCGTTTCGGTGCCAGGAAAATTATGGCAGCTGTATTTCTGCTCACCGGTACTATGACGTTCCTGTTGGGTGTAACAAAGGGTTACTGGTTGGTACTCATTGTGTTCGCCCAGCCAATGCTGGCAGTCTGTTTTTTCCCAGCAGGATTTGCTGCCCTGTCCTGCATAGGACCTTCAAGTTCCCGAAACGTGGCTGTTTCACTCACGATTCCCCTTGCCTTTCTCATAGGGGCTGGAGCAATCCCAGCCGGCCTCGGTATAATGGCTGATACTGTTTCCTTTGCTTTTGGTTTCGCTCTGGTGGGGGTATTTATCCTTATGGGCTTCCTGTTATCCCTCACCCTGCAATTACCCGCAGAAAATGAATGCCCAACCACATTTTTCCAAGAGCAGAGGTAATGTGGTACGATTTCTTGAGCTCAGATGGAAAAATCCCTGCTCAGCATGGGACTGCGCTTCCGGGGAATCTTTTACGAGGACCGCCAGTACTTTCGGGACATAATATCTGTGTACTTAGCCCGGATAATTCATGAATTGGTGTTGCGAGACTGTGGATATGAACGCCCTTCCAG
>PPDG01000260.1 GCA_002899795.1 Desulfobacteraceae bacterium
TATGACCGCGGGTCACACCAGTATCGCTTGTGCCGTCACCAAAATTCCAGGAATAGGACACAATGCTACCGTCAGGATCGTTTGATCCGGAAGCATTGAAATTCACTGAAAGCGGCGCATTGCCAGATGTTGGGCTCGCTGTGAAACTGGCATTCGGTGGTTGGTTGGGTATGGGTGCAGCAGTGACCTGGATCAACCTTGAACTGCTGTCTGTGGCACCATCGTCATCCGTAACGGTAAGGGTGGCAGTGTAATTCCCGGCTGAACCGTAAGTATGACTGCGACTCACGCCGGTGGCGGTTGCGCCGTCCCCAAAATTCCAGGAATAAGAAACTATTGTCCCATCGGGGTCGCTCGAGGCAGAAGCATTGAAACTCACCGCAAGCGGGGCGTCTCCCGATGTGGGAGTTGCCGTGAAACTTGCCGTAGGCGCTTGGTTCGTTCCGCTTGGATAGAGGTGTTCCTCGTTTGAATTCCCACTTTCGCCATTATCGTTGAATGCTCGAACAACGAAATGGTAGGTAGTACTTTCATCCAGTCCGGGGATAATGCAGGTAGTGCCAGTGCCTTCCCAATCCGCCGAGCCGTAATTGTAGCTTCGCCCTTCTTCCCGATAGAAAAGCCTGTACCCATCAGCTCCGCTGCTGGCGTTCCAGGCCAGGGTCACATCAACTACTGCAGAAGCTACAGAAGGACAGAATAGTATGGAAATAAAGACGACAAACAGGAGGATCGCAAGCGCAAACCGAGTGATGTGACTTTCTCTATACCCAAATGCAAAGCCGTTTCCCATAGGAGCCCATCTATCCTATTGATGTATCTTATTTTTTCTCAATCGGAGTATTTTTTCTGCCATATATAAGAGCAATTGGGATGCCAAAGGCATGGGGCAGAGGGCAGAGGGCATGGGGTAGTGAAAAAAAGTACCTGTGATTATAAGAAGATAAGCACTATTTTGTTGGAGAAGTTTTTTGTATCAGGAGGTGTTTTAGTTGGGATTGTTGCAGAAAAGTATAGGGAAGTATACAATTCAAGGCACAAGGCGTAAGGCGTAGGGCACAAGGCAGGGCGAGAAAGGGAGGAACTAACCGGCAGACGCACGCGGACGAGAATTTCACCGCTGAGAACGCGGAGAAAACATTTAACCGCAGACACATGCAGACTTGCGCAGACGGAAGGTGAGAAGCATATAACTACTAGGTGCCGTTGCTGACGCGGTTCGAGGTCGGAGGCAATGCGGAATGACGCGGGGACGCGGTGCTACGGAGACGCGGCGAGGAGGGCAGCATGCAGAAAAAAAAGGCGGGCACGGCCTTCGACCCCTTCGACAGGCTCCCCGGGACTATGCCCGGGACAGACAGGGCAGGCAGACTCAGGGACTCGGGTAGGCAGTAATAAAGATTCTGCTTTTGCTTTAACTCTATGCTCTTTGCTCTTTGCCTGCGGGATTCTGGATTCTCTCATTTGATGCTTAACCCTAACGTTGCAAACCTCCACCGGCCAGAAGCGCTATGCGCGCGCTCCGCCTCAGGCGGACGCACTCTGACGCGTTTCTCCTCGGTACGGGTCTGCAACGTTATGATTGATTTTCGCACGATTGCTGTTTGTTTTTAAGTTGACCATTTATCGAACGTTAGCTTCTCTTCTAGAAAGGTAAACTCTTGCTGGTTGTAATAGTCTCTTACCTCGGATAGCAGAACACTTCCAAGCTTTACAGAAAAATCTCTTTTTGTAAATCCATGCAATCTCTCAATAATCTTTTTCTTATCCTGCTGACTCAAATCTAAATCCACACCTCTTCGAGCTAGGAACTCCAGATCGAAGGCATCCCGAATCTCAACTCTGTCCAAGAGAGCCGAGACCTTGTTTTTACACATCTGGTTCAGAGTGAAACCTCTAACGAGAACTTGGGTGGCAAAGTGTGGAGAAAAGGCAATCTTTTCCTCTGTAGTACCACCTGCAGCCAGCGACTTTCGAATCTCGATTTTCAGTTTAGGCATTCCCGCCCTTTTTCTGATCTCCACCAAAATTGAATAGAATTTGTTTTGCATATCGGTGACATCATATTCTTGGCTAATCAAATTCTCCAGTTGATGATAAAACGAATCATATTCAACCTCTTTATAGAAGCAAAAATCCATATCAAGTGAATATCGCGGCATCTCATGGCAGAGCCTCAGCATTGTCCCACCGCCAAACACCAGTGGGCTCAAAAGGCCTTTTGACCTGAGCCACTGAAGAACTTCCATTTCAAACGCCTCATGATTCGCTAATCTTTCCACAGCATTTCTCCATAAATTTTCTGACTCTTGGAGGAAACGGCAAAGATAGATTCTCCAAGACTTCCCCACTTACCTTGGTAAGATCCAGGGAGGCCACATCGAAGGAGTATCGCCCAATGGAGGCAAGGTAAAAAGAATCCAGAAGTGCTTTCTCCGGTAGAGCGATAAAAACATCCTCCACTCTTTCAAATCCTTTATAAAGATCTGACCTGATTTTTACGTAATGGAACGCAAACTGGCCCACCTCAAACTTTCTTGTTCGTTTTACAGAAATGGATTCAAAGAAACCTCTTTGCACTTGTGTTGTCAAGCCATGGTAAGACAACGCAGTCATCAGAGATAGGTAGGAGGGAATTTGCAGAAAATTGGCAATACGGAAAAGGTCTTCCTGGCCGAGGTTAGCCAGCTTTTCCGTTCGGGCATACAGCCCCCTTTTCAAGCGAACTAACAACCCTTTCTTGACGTAGCGACTGCATAACACGGCTGCTGAAGCAGGCTGAATTCCAAGCGTGTATGCGACATCATCTAGAGCAAAGAAGGGCTTTTGAATTTTTAGCAGTTGGTAGTAGACCATGTCAAATATATTTATTATATATTATTGTTAAATAAATATATCTGATATTTCCCTCGGATGCAACAAGAAAGAGGAAATGGCTAGGAGTTAGGAGACCCGCCCTACTGGATACCGGCTACTTTCAGCTATGCCTGATATTTTCTTCTGCGGTATATGACCGTGTAGAAACTGATCGCGCTAATGATTAGTAGAAAACCGACCAGGATCATGACTGCTAGCGAAGTTCTAACCAAAATATAGCTGACACCCACCAGGGGCATGAGCAGGATGCGGACGATGGGCTTGAGCCAGTCGTGTTGTTCTTCTAGGTAACTCGCAGCTTGCAGCTTCACGTGAGGTTCGACATACGAATCCAAGGCTGCGGTGGCGATGAAACACCCGCTGCCGGCACCTGAATCGAGCCCACCAGAGGCGGCGCCTGCAACTCCACCCGGGTCCACGATTATGCCGTTTGCCACGCCGTCACTATCACCATGGCCACCGTCCTTGAGTTCAACCGTGACTGAACGGCCATCTTGGTTAAAAGTTGCATGCGCGGTGTAGTCCTGCCACCCACTCACAGTGTCATAGAGGTAATATTGATTCGCCCCTGAAATATCTTCTGAATAATAAACTCTAACCAAAACAGTGGCACCGATCTGGTTTAAACGAAGCCGGTAGGAGGCTAGTCCAAATAAGAATGTTTCTGGCCTATTCGTCTTATCTAGTATGGTAGCTGGATTGATAGGTTCCAGCGCTTCAATGGCATCGATGGAAGCTGAAATCTTGCTAACTCCAAAAGGCTCGTTAGCGCCTACGGCTGATAGTATGGACTTGATAACGTCTGGCTGGTCGTTATCCGGAATGGAGTCCTCGTTGAAGTCCGCCGTGACGACATCCTCGGGACTCTCGCCGACCGGATAACTCCACGCCGCCTCCAGGGAGAAAAACGAGATTGGGCACTCGTCGGGCAGCGCATCTCCGTCGCAGTCGCTACTGGTTCCATCCGCAATATCCGAGGCATCGTCCACCCCATTTTGGTTACAGTCGCTAGCTATCGCCGGATAGATAGCAAAAACCAGGACGAGGATCGTGCAGA
>PPDG01000176.1 GCA_002899795.1 Desulfobacteraceae bacterium
ATTCATGAAATATCCGGGCTTAGGCATTCCCCGCGCTTGAGAACATGCATGCCAGCTGTCTGGACTTCAGTGAGCAGCAAGGTTGGCACCGGCGAGAAGGGAGTACAGTTGAAATGACAGGACCCGTCTGGCCCGCCTTTTGCATTACCCTTTGATTGAACTGTTGATTAGAAAACCATCCTTATTGTGCGACAAACAGCGGAACTGAAAGTCCACCATCTGGCTGAGGAGTGTGGAGGACTTCTGCTTCCACCTTCAGAACCGGAGTTGAGTTATGGCCCGTATTGATGCTTTTTTTAAGTTGATGCATGAACAGAAAGCATCCGATTTACACCTGGTGGCAGGGCAGCAGCCTGCTTTGAGAATCCAAGGCGAAATGGAGCGAGTCAAATTCAAAGTACTTGACAACGATGAACTCAAAGGGATGCTTTATGAAATTACGCCGGAGGAGAAGATAAAGACCTTTGAGGAAACCGGGGACGTGGACTTTGCCTATGAAATACCCGGACTAGCCAGATACCGCGCAAACTTTTTTCAACAGAATTTTGGCATTGGGGCGGTATTTCGTGAAATACCCAGTGAAATTTTGTCGACAGAGGAGCTGGGTCTTCCTCCGGTGGTGGCTAAACTGGCCATGCTGCCCAGGGGGTTGGTGTTGGTAACCGGACCCACCGGAAGTGGCAAATCCACCTCGCTTGCAGCCATTATTGATCAGTCAAACGAAAAGCGAAAGGATCATATTATCACCATCGAGGACCCTATAGAATTTGTCCATAAGAGCAAGAGCTGCATCGTGAACCAGCGGGAAGTGGGGATGCACACCAAAACGTTTGCTTCGGCACTGCGCGGTGCTTTGCGCGAGGATCCTGATATTATACTGGTGGGCGAGATGCGTGATCTGCAGACCATTTCTTTGGCCATTGAGGCCGCTGCAACCGGACACCTGGTGTTTGCTACCCTCCATACCACCAGCGCAGCGAAGACTGTGGATCGAATTATCGAAGTATTTCCGGCAGAGCAGCAGGCGCAGATACGCTCCACCCTCGCCGACGGCATTCGGGCGGTGGTTGCGCAAAACCTGCTCAAGAGAATCGATATTCCTGGGCGCATTGTTTGTCCGGAAATATTAATTGCCACCCATGCGGTACGAGCCTTGGTACGTGAGAACAAGACCTATCAGATACCTACGGCCATCCAGACAGGGAAAAAATACGGCATGCAATCGTTGGACGATGCAATCATGACCCAGTTGAAGTCAAACCGCATCAGTCCCGACGAAGCCTATATGAAGTGTGATGATAAGGAGAAGTTTCGGCCATTCTTGCGAAATCCACCTACCGATTTCACTGAGGTTTAGTGGCTATCCAGGCCACGGTTCTAAAGGGGTCGGTTGTATGTTGACGTTTGGCTCTGGACTTCAGAAGAAATTTAAAATAAACCATTTTTGTGGGCTTCAGGGTCGCCACTGTTATTTGGTTGCTCCGATGGAGTGCACCTTGGTGGCGGACTATTTTGCTGAGGTAAACTTGTAAAGGAAATTTTTATGCGCAAGAGAGAGGTAGATCATTTTCTTCGCAAGATGCTGGATTTTCATGAAAATGTCTCTGACCTGATTGTTACGGTAGACCGTCCTTTCCAGGTGGAATCCGACGGCGAACTCATGGCCGTTCCCATGGATGTGCAGCTTGATAACTTGACGCCTTTTCAGACCGAGATCTTTGCTTTGAACCTGCTGGGAGGTGATCGACGCAACGTAGAAACCCTGCTATCCGAGGGTTCTTGCGATCTTTCCTACCACTTGGCTGGGAAAGCCCGCTTTCGGGTCAACGTCTTTTCTCAACGGGGCTATTTTTCGGTGGTCATGCGCAAGTTGGAAACACGGATTCCTAGCGTCGAGGATCTCAAGTTGCCTGAGGTATTTAAACAAATGGCCCATGAGAGAAACGGCATAATTTTTGTCACCGGGGCAACGGGCAGCGGTAAATCCACCTCGCTGGCGTCTACGCTCAATGAGGTCAACGATCTTCGGCCGGTGCACATTGTGACCCTGGAAGATCCTGTGGAGTTTGTCCACCATCACCGTAAGGCCACTTTTAACCAACGGGAAATGGGGACCGATTTTGATACATTTGCCAGCGGCCTTAGGGCGTCGCTACGCCAGGCTCCCAAAATTATCCTGGTGGGTGAAATGCGTGATCGAGAAACTGTAGAGATTGGACTCAGCGCCGCAGAAACGGGCCACCTGGTGCTCACCACACTTCACACGGTGGATGCAGGTCAAACCATAAATCGTATCTTGGGTATGTTCGATACCGAAGAAGAAAAGCAGATAAGAATTCGTCTGTCCGATGCCATTCGCTACGTTGTCTGCCAGCGTCTCCTTCCTCGAGAGGGTGGCGGTCGAGTGGCGGCCTTTGAGATAATGGGCAAAGATATCCGAGTCAAGGAACTCATCCTTGATGGTGAGAGTGAGGGTAAGACTTTTTATGAGGTCATCGAGAGCAATCGGGCATTCGGATGGCGCACTTTTGATGACTCTATTTTGGAGCTTTTCCAGGAAGGACAGATAAGCCATGATACTGCCATGGCATATGCTTCCAAAAAGGCCATCATGAGACGCGGTATAGACCGGATCAAATCCGCTCGCGGTGAAAAGGTAACCGATATCGACGGCCTTGAAGTAGACAGAGGATACGGGACCCGGGACAAAGCTAAAAAGTAGGTATACAAAGCACGGTCAACCCGGGCCGGAGGGTGATGCTCAGTGAGAATACAGTGCGATCATTGCCAGGCTGTTTTCAACGTGCCTGATGAAAAGATGCCCAGGGGCAAGCAATTCAAGGCGACCTGCAGCAAATGCAGACGTACCATTATAGTAGAGCCGCAGGGGGCCTCCGGAGGCAAGGGTGCTACAATTGGCGTCGACGTCTCTCTTTCAGAGGTTGCTGATGCGCCTACGGCGATTGAGGCTGATCTCGATACGGCCAGCGCCTATGACTCTCCTCTAGAGGTTCTCGAGGAAGGTGCCATGAGCGCTCTTGTCTGTGTGGATGAACCCGAGCGGCTCAAGGCTGTGAGGGAAGCGCTTGAAGACTTGAACTACTACAGCAGTGTAGCTTCCTCAGTAAAAGAGGCACTCAGTAAGCTCCGTTATAATCAATACGATCTGGTGATGCTGGATGAGGAATTCTGTGGGGAGAGTGCTGACAACAACACCATTCTGCGCTATCTGCAGCCCATGCCCATGTCCACTCGCAGGAACATCTTTTTGATGCTGATTAGTAACCAAATCAGAACTTTAGACAACCTGATGGCATTTGCCAAGAGTGTCAACGCCGTGATCAATGTCAGCGATACTGAGAAAGTGAAACTCGTACTTGAACGTGCTATGGCCGACCACCGGCGTTTTTATAAAGTGTATAGGGATCTAGTCCAGGTGATTGGCCTCCACTAATTCTGCTGGGTGGAGTGCCAACCTCTCTCCGCGGTCTCCCGACGAAGCTTGGTGAAATATCCGGGCTAGCTCAAAACAAACCAGCTGGCTACATGTTCTTTCCCTGATTTTCTTGACACTGATTTGGCGAGAGCTTATAAGTAAACGTGCAAGCCCGCATATTTCATGAATGGTCTACTGCGACAGCGGATATGATCCTTTCTCCGGGCGTCCTCGGACCTCAAACCCTACGACGTACTGATCAAGTACGCCTCGGATCCGAGTTCCTGCGATTGCCCGGTTGCAAGCGCATCTCCACTGTCTCGTGACGTCAATTCATGAAATATGCGGGCTACAAGGGGACGTAGCTCAGTTGGGAGAGCGCAGCGTTCGCAACGCTGAGGTCGTGGGTTCGAATCCCATCGTCTCCACCAATGAGTGGTAACCGCGGCCGTGACCGCGGTTTTTCTTATCTTCATCGGGGCCACCAAAC
>PPDG01000159.1 GCA_002899795.1 Desulfobacteraceae bacterium
ACGAACGGCAGGGTCACCACCATTGGTTTGGCCAGCAGCCCGAGGCCAAAAAAGAGCAGAACCGGGAGATAGCGATTCAACCCCGGCCGCTCGGCATAACGGGCATAGGCCCACATGGTCAGCAACCAGAAAAAAGCGCTGAGCAGATCCTTTCTTTCCGCTACCCATGCCACCGATTCCACATGCAGAGGGTGCAGAGCAAACAAGGCTGCAACAAAACCACTCCGCCACAGAGTCCCGGTCATCCTTCTGAGCACCAAAAGCAATAATGCTGTGTTCATCAGGTGAAAAACTAGATTGGTCAGGTGGTGCATCCCCGGTCTTAAGCCAAATAACTGGCAGTCCAGCATATGGGACAGCCAGGTCAAGGGATGGTAGTTGTAGGCCTCAAAGGTTGTAAAAGCCCAGGCAATACCTTCTTTGTTGAGGCCTGTATGCACGTGAGGGTTTTCGTAAACCAAGATATCGTCATCTAGGTTTATGAAGTCGTGACTGGGCAACTGATGAAAAACCACAAGAGTTACAAAGATCAATACTAGGTAGACGAGGCGGGGCAAACGCTGAGATTGTACGTCTTTATTATTACTAGTGTTAGGAAAAAGAGAGCCCATTTCGTTGTTTCCCTAGTTAGTTTTCATCAGGAAACCGTGTTTATGGTTGTCATTCTGAGGAGCAAGGCGACGAAGAATCTCATAATTACTGGATCTAAAGAGATTCTTCGCATCGCTCAGAATGACATGGAGGGGCGTTTCTGGATACAAACTAGTTAAGTGTAAACTAGTCATTGTCAGGCTGTCTGAGTTGCTCCATTTCGAATCTTAACCACGCAACCTCTTGAGTTAACCTGCGGTTCCGATCAAAGAGCTGGCTGATAACCAAAGTGAAGTGCAACACAATGGCCAGCAGAAAAATAAAGGACACGAGGAACAGAGTAGTCAAGTGATGAAGTTGGACGATGCGTGAAATGAGATTCAGCGAATCCGGCCAGATTCCAAAGATGAAGATACTCAAGGCAGTGCATAGCCAGATAATGGCGTAGTGTTCTTTTAGACGGTTTTGCCGTATGAGTTCAATGATGATTCCCACCAGGGCAAAACAAAGAACTCCTATCAATACTCGTAGATGTATTGCGATCTCCATTGTCTATCTCTGCCTCCTCTTGATGATGGCGACAAATATCGCCAGGGTAACTTTGAGCATATAATAGACAGCATTCTTGGCTCCTATTGAAGATTTGCCCGCCTGGCGGGAATTCATTTCCACCGGAATCTCCACGAATCTCATCCCGTTTCTGTGCAGGGTGATCAACGCCTACACTTCCGGGTAGTCGTGGGGATACGTTTCGGTTAAAAGCAGAACAGCCTTACGGCTCGCGGCCCTGAATCCGGAGGTAGTGTCGTAAATCTTTTTGCCAACGATCAGACTGACCAAGAATGAGAAGATCTTGATCCCCAGAGATCGAGTAAGCGTAGGTCGGTACTCCGTCTGTTGAACAAAGCGAGAGCCAATAGCCAGGTCCACTCCATTGTCCAGGGCTGACAACAACTTGGTGATTTCACTGGGTGGATGCTGACCGTCACCATCCACCTGTACGGCGAAATGATATCCTTTCTCTTTGGCAAAGAGAAAGCCACTCTGCACGGCGCTGCCTATACCCATGTTATACGGCAGGGTCATAACCATGGCCCCGCTCTCCCGCGCCTCGCGTGCAGTTCTGTCCCGCGAGCCATCATTTACCACCAGAATGTCCGCCTCTGGAACATACCGGCGAATATTTTCTATCACTCGAGCAACAGAGCCTTCTTCATTGTAGGCGGGTATGATAATTAAGGTTTTCTTCGACAAAATCTCACCCATGGTTACCTGACGATTGCCTGCTGATTTTTTCCGTGCCCAACCCCTTCCTCTTGAGCTTGCGCATTACCTCTTCGGAGCCTTTTTCAGGCCAAAGCGGAGAAACCCGACAGCCAAGCCAAATGTTCGAGTGAACCCTCGTAAAAAGGTTACCCCACCGTAGGGAAGGGCGTCAGCTTTGCCTTCCCCTAACCACCAACTCACCGGCCAGGATAAATGGATGGAGAAATAAAGTACCAGAAGAAAGAAGAGCGGCCACATGAGGCGAGTGATTCCTAGCACTGCTAGGAGTGCAAAACCTAAAATTCCCAGCACCAAAATTGGCTCGATCCTATCTCGCAGTCGGGTGTAATCATCTCCGCCAGTCATATCAGGATGGGCCTTGTAGAGCTTTGCCCGCCAGAATCCGTGACGGTATTGCTCCATAAAGTATCTCCAAAGTTTCTCGGGATGGAAGTGGGCAACCCTTGCTTGAGGCCTGAAAGCGATACGCCAGCCTTTCTTGATGATCCTGTAAGAAAGATCGTTGTCCTCACCGCTGGCTCGACGATACACCGGATCAAATCCTCCGGTTGCTTGCAGCACGTGGCGTGGAATCGCTACATTATAGGAACCAAAGGCCCGGATAAAGGAAGGCATCCGCTTATGCCTTTCCATAACTTCCTGCTGCACCCAGCGTGCCAACCATGAACTGGGATTGGCAACCTCATAGCTCCCTGCCACAGCGCCGACTTGCGAGTCAGTAAAGCCGTCCAACAGATTTTCCAGCCAGCCTGCTGTTGGAATACAGTCTGAATCAGTAAAGCAGATGAAGGTGCCCGTGGCACTTTCCCAACCTCGATTGCGGGCTGCAGCCGGACCTGCATTTCGCTGTCTGATAACTGTCGCTCCTGCGGATTCGGCAACCGCTGCGGTGTCATCGGTGGAGCCATCATCTACTACAATCAATTCTACCTGCAGGCTTCCCTTTGTTTGGGATAGACTGTGCGCCACAGCCTCACCAATAGTTCTTGCGGCATTATATGCCGGTATAACCACACTTACTTTCACGAATTACGACCAGGCTCCCGCTTGGAGTTCTCTAAATGGCTCAGGAAATCCTCAACCAGATGGGGCCACGAGAAGTTACGTTCCACAAACTTCTGAGCTTCTTTAGCGCTTTCCGGGTTGTTCTCCTCAAGAGCCTTCCGAATGGCGCCAGGAAACTCCTCGATACGAGTACACAAAGTGACATAATCCTTGAACGTTTCAGCGTCCCCCACCGGATTGCAGACCACATTGAGACCTGCAGCCAGATATTCCCGCACCTTTATTGAAGCTCTGGATTGATTAGCTCTGGTGGGGGCCATATAGTTGATTCCCACTTTAGCCAACTTCAAAACCATGGGCATATCGGCATGGGGCAGATAGCCAGTAAAAATTATCCGTTCTTGCAAACCGTATGCCTTAACTCTGTCGACAAAGTACGGCTTCCTTGAACCGTCACCGATTACCAAAATTTTGACGTTTTCACATTTGCCAACAAAATCTTTGAGCATCGGTAAAACGTGTTGAAAATCACTGGTGATTCCCAGAGAAGCACTGTATACGATGACCTCATCGTCTGGCTTGATTCCCCATTTTTTTTGATAACGCTGATCCAAACGAGCTTGAAGAAATTTTTTTGTCTCTATTCCTTGAGACAAAAAATAGATCTTTTCTGGTGAGATTCCGAGATCATCAATGATGAAATTCTTCAAATATTTATTATGGGTGGTGATCAGGTCAAAATAGGATGGGAAAAATCTAAAGAAGAAGCGAACCAACTGCCGTCGAGGTCCATCGAGGTAGTAGCCGAAATCCAAATCGTCTATGTCCAAAGCAATCTTGTGTTTGAACATCCATTTCGACAAGAGGGCAGGGAGACAGGTATTGGGCATGGGCTTGAGAACAAACACCCAATGGGGACGAAACCTCAAACCGTGGAAAAGATTCAACCAGGTCGCTCGCAGAATATCCAACCACTGAATCCCGGTGTCCAGGCTCGAACGATATCGTATTCCATCATGTCTCATCCTCCCATTTTTGGTGAT
>PPDG01000354.1 GCA_002899795.1 Desulfobacteraceae bacterium
CCAGTACTCCCGTCTTCCTGTGCACCCGAGATTACTTGGATGCAACTGACCACGGACAACTGACTCTTCGTTATCTATCAATATCCGGCAGAATATAGTCGACAGAGCCAATAATGGCGATCAAATCTGCAATGGTTTCGCCCACGGCCATCATTGGCATTACCTGCACATTGGCAAATCCTGGCGACCGTATTCTGGTGCGATATGAGTACCCGAGTCCGTCGCTCACCACATAGTAGCCCTGCTCCCCCCGGGGTATTTCGCACGATACGTATGCCTCACCCCTGGGAATCTTGGGCCCACGGGTGACGTTGATGAAATGATGGATCAAGCTCTCAATGTCTTTTAGCATGTCCTCTCGCTTAGGAATCACGTAGCGGTAGTCATCGGTGACGTGCCGACCAGAAGGCATCTGTTCTGCAGCCTGTTCAATGATCCTCAAACTCTGGCGCATCTCCTCAACCCGCACCAGATAGCGAGCATAGCAATCACCCTCAGTGGCAGTGGGAACCTCAAAGTCGAAATTCTCATAGCCAGAGTAAGGGAACTTCTTCCGCACGTCCCACTCCAGGCCGCAAGCGCGTAGGTTCGGACCACTTACACCCCAATCGATGGAATCTTCCAAAGACATGCGACCGATGCCCTGAGTCCGGACTTTGAAGATGGGGTTTTTCGTTATCAGTGCCTCGTATTCTTTGAGAGCCTTAGGGAATATCTTGACAAAAGCATCGACTGCTTCTTGCCAACCTTCTGGCAAGTCCTTAGCAACACCTCCCAAACGGAACCAGGACGGATGCAAGCGCCCTCCAGTTATAAGCTCAACAATATCAAGAATCATCTCCCGTTCACGGAAGGTGTAGAAATTAGGAGTCATGGCCCCCACATCGTGGGCCATGGTGGCAAAAAAGACGAGATGGTTGCTCAGCCGGAAGAACTCGCTGAGCATGACCCGAATAACCTGGGCCCGCTCTGGAACCTCTATGCCCGCCAGAGTCTCCACGGCCAGAAGGTAGGGAAGGTTATTGGCTGCCCCGGCCAGGTAGTCTACCCGGTCAGTGTATGGAATAAACTGGTTCCACGTTTGTCTCTCTCCAATTTTCTCCGCCGCTCGATGATGATAGCCGATGTCCATGTGGAGTTCGGTTATCTCCTCACCCTCGAGGGAGACGATATAGCGCATCAGACCGTGGGTACTTACATGATGGGGACCAACGTTGAGTATGAGCTCGTGTTCCCTGCCGTCTCTTTTCACATAGACACCCCCATCCAACGGCTGGAGTCTTTGTGCATCAGCAAGGGTGTACGGGTCCATCTCCGTGGCTCGACCGGGATGACTCTTCCTCAATGGATGACCTTCCCAGTGGTGCGGCATTATGATCCGCTGCAGATTCGGGTGGCCTTCGAATCGGACCCCGAACATGTCGAACACTTCCCGCTCGTACCAGTTTGCGGACGGCCAGATATCGGTCACACTTTGAGTTACGGAGGCATCGCCTTGTAGGCCCACCTTCAGTCGCAATCTGGATGCGGGCTCAAATGACAGCAGATGATAAACCAGGGTGTAATCCGGGTACTCCTGACGATTTCTGCGCGCAGACTCATCAATCGCCGTCACATCATCCAACCGCTGAAATTGGGGTGCAGCTTCAGTTTTAAGAAAACGCAGAACGTCTTTGAGCCGACGTTGCTCCACCATAAAAGTAAGCATGTCTGAGGTGTGCTCAGTCTGCTGCACGCTGTCCCCAAAGCGGGCTCGGAGATCTGTGGCCAGGTTCTCATCACGCTCATTCAATTCGATTCGCCTTGGTGGTGGGGTCCACATGAGGTCGGAGCGACTACCCCAGAATCCAGGCGGGACCACAGAAGTGCCCCGTATGGCAGTACCTTGCATGCCCGGTCCCCGTGAATCTCGAGACTTTGTCTCACCATCCACGAGGATGGGTTTCTGGGTTCCCTGGCTCCCTCCCGCAAGGTGGAAAATTGAACGCGTTGGTCTTTCTTCAGCGACTATCTTTTCTTGTAAAAGGACAAGCCCTTGCAGTACAGCCTCAGGCCTGGGTGGACAACCCGGGATATAAAGATCCACTGGCAATATCTGATCCACTCCCTGCACCACGCTGTAGGCGTCGTACATGCCCCCACTGTTGGAACAGGATCC
This sequence comes from Desulfobacteraceae bacterium, assembly GCA_002899795.1. Taxonomy (GTDB): domain Bacteria; phylum Desulfobacterota; class Syntrophobacteria; order BM002; family BM002; genus BM002. The sequence goes on from PPDG01000354.1 coordinate 2,159, forward strand.
CATGGAGATGACCCATTTGGGCTCGGCCATCTGTTCATAGAGCCGTAAGACAACTGGGGCGATTTTCTTGAAAACGGTACCCGAGATGATTAGGAGATCAGCCTGCCGCGGTGATGGCCGGAGTACTTCCGCCCCAAATCGAGCCATATCGTAGCGGGCGGTGAGAGCCGTTGCTTCCTCAACGAAACAGCAGGAGAGTCCAAAGAACATGGGCCATAGACTATACTTTCTGGCCCAGTTGATCAGCCCGTCAGCTCCGCTCAGAATTCGGTTGTTTAATTCTTTTTCGACGTTGGCCCCCACTCGAGTCCCCCCTTCTTCCAAATGTAGAGAAGGCCAAGGAGCAAAACAAAGATGAAGAAAGATATTTGCAGCCAACCGGCCCAGCCCAAGCTGTCGTAAGAAATTGCCCAGGAAAATATGTAGGCAGCTTCCACATCAAAGATGAGAAAGAAGATGGCCACGAGGAAAAACGGAACAGGGTATCGGAGGCGGGCCGAGCCTGTGGGAATTATCCCACTTTCGTACGGTCTCAGTTTTTCGGGATTACTTTTCTTTTCCCCTAACCAGGATGCAAAAAAAAGCAGCAATGCTACCAGGCCCAGCACCATAAGGCCGTAGATAACCAAGCTGAAAAGACCCGGCTCCCAAGGCGACAGTGTAAGTCCATTAAGGATTGGTTGCACGCGTCCTCCAGAGTGTCACACCAAGAGTTTTTCCCTCTAAGACTTTTGAGGACAACGGATCAGAAATAGTACTGATGCTCGAGGGCCATAGAAAGCCCTGCCTGCAGAAATTACAGTGAAATTGAAGCTCCCTGTCCCGCTATAGCGGGACTAAAGCGGGACAGGGAATCTTCGAAATGTAAGGAAGTGATTCCATTTTATTGTAGTTCGCTCGCTAACCCCGTCCGCCTCAGGCGGACTACGGGGAATGCGCTCGCTGTAGCATTTTCATGATAATTGAGAGTGTTAGGGAGTGCAAGTCCTTTCCACAACACAATCAGACAGATGTGTAGATCTTATACTGCCCCTATTTCAGGCTAATAAGAACCGGTTCTTCGCTCTCAGTCAAGCGCTTCGCCGTTGAGCACAAAGCGCATTGCGCTGGGCACAAGGCGCAAGGGAAAGATTAATACTAGTCACTATATGCCTTGAGCCTTTTACCTCGTAGTTATCCTCTTCAAATCGTTGTTTATTATGTTAGAATTCGTTTAACGAGTTTAACCGAGTTCCTGGCAAAACTATATTGACATCTAGTCCATCCTGCAGCACAGTAAACAGAATTATGGAATTTAGGAATTCAGGGATTCAGGAATTAGAAAAGAACGTTTCCTAGATTATTGATTAAAATCGGAATCTTAATCCTCCAATCCCCCAATTTGCTTGGTAAAGGATAATTTTGCAGAAGCAGATTCAGTTTTCAAACCACTGGGGTGAAACACTGGCGGGCACCTTTCATGTCCCCACAGAGGATTGCCGCCGTGGTATTATCCTCGGTCACTGTTTCACTTGCTCCAGACATACCAAAATCCTGCGCGATCTGAGCCTGGCCCTCGTGGAAGAGGGGTTTAAGGTACTTCGCTTTGACTTTTCCGGAAACGGTCAAAGTGAAGGGAATTTCGCTGAGTCTATCTATTCGAAGCAGATCTCTGATATGAAGGTTGCGGCCTCCTTCATGTCTACTGAAGGGGTCTCGTGGTTCGGTCTTGCCGGACACAGTATGGGCGCTATGGTGGCCCTGCTGGCAGCAG
>PPDG01000531.1 GCA_002899795.1 Desulfobacteraceae bacterium
GCCCTCTGTCGTCTCTCTTCCGCCCATGCCCCTTATCTCGCCCGACCTCCCGTCTCGCCTCTTCCCTTGACACACAACCATCCTCTGTGCCACATTCTTCCTGGCGGACGCGGGTTTTTTCTCACTTTTGAATTCAGCCGAAGAGAGTCTGTAACTGTTGCTGCACAGAGGGCCATCATGAAGAGGTTTGTTTCGGTTCTGGTCATAGTATGCATTATCCCCTTATTTGTAGGATGTTCCTCCTACAGCATCAAGAAATTCCTGGGTTATAGAGATTACGTTGGCCCAGACCGGGTACTTGTAGTGCTTTTGCACTCAATAGGTGGGATAGGTTCACATTATGAGACAAACGGTTTTATAGAGGCAGTGAGGGAAAAAGGATTTGAGGCGGATTTAAAAATACTTGATGTGAACCCGGTTCTCTATTTCAGGGGCAGAATTATCGAGTTGGTGAAAACTGAGTTGGTTGAGCCGGCAAAGGCTTCCGGTTATGAGAAAATCATCCTTGTTGGTACTTCCTTGGGCGGACACGGTGCACTACTTTACATTACGAAATATTCGGAAGACGTCGATGGTGTGGTTGTGCTTGCCCCTTTTCTTGGGGGCGGCCGTGTTGCCGAGGCGATCGAGAAGGCGGGGAGCCTCGGGAAATGGGAAGATTGCCCTAATTTTGAATGGGACTACGCCTGTAACATGTGGAAGCTATTGAAAGCTTGTGTGTCAGATCCACACACGCAAAGCGCCATTATTCTCGGTTACGGAACAGAGGATGGATTCGCCCAGCAGAACAGCCTCCTGGCTAAAGAGTTGCCGCCAGAGAACGTATTCACAGTTGCCGGCGGACATGATTGGGTGACCTGGAAGCTTTTGTGGATAGAGGTGTTAGAGTACTTCCATGTCAACTGCTCACAGACTGCCGAGGAGACCTGCCGAATCGAAATAAAGAGAGTAATTGACTTGAAGCCTTGATAGCTGTTTGCCTCCTTGAGACCTACCAAAAATCTCCAATCTCCAATCTAAAATCTTCCCTCTGTCCTCTACCGATTACAACAAATGACAGCGAAGCGTACTGACCTAATGACGCCGAAGGCTAACTAGGGACCCGCTTGCGGGCCTGAGCGGAGAGCAGCGAGCGCGAAGAAATGACCTAAATCGCCCTGCGCCATGTGCATGGGTTTATAGAAACGCAATAAAACAAGAACGTTCCTCTTTTCTGGGCATCGAACTAAAAGTCGTAGGCAATACCAAGGGCAGTTACGTAGTTAGTAGACTCATAAAAATTGATATTTGAGTTCGACACAAAAAAGGCATTAAACCAGTCTATCCTGAATTTTTTCAATCCAAACGGATCTTTGTAACCAAGGATTGCGAACAGTCCTACATTGTAATCCCGGCGAGTTTTATCGAATACTGGATGACTATCATCATACCATTCACCCTTGACAACCGCATTGACGAATGCCTGAAATCGATCCCCAAAATATGACAAAGACAATTGCGCGGCCAGAGCGTGAAAGCTGTTTGCATTTCCTTTGGCATCTTCGCGGGTATACCTGAGAATTGGCTTCAAACGCATCTGGGGCATCAACTCAAATGAATATTCAGCCGATAAGCGGTGAGAGTTGGAATCTCGCCTAAGGTCGTCTAAATCCTCTGGAGTAAGTGAACTACCTGGCTGTGATAGCAAAAATGTGCCGCTTTTTTCATCATCGATCTTTCGCCGTATCCATCTATATTTTAAGTTTGCACCAGATCCCCAGATCTTCTCGGCAGCCAGCTTAACACCATAGGAGGTGATATCAGTCTTCTTGCGATTTTGACCGACAACAAATGGATCCTCCCAGGTCTCCTCATTAAACGGGGTAATGGGTATGGCCGCAGCACGTAAACGAGTGCCATCCGACAAATCGTGACTTACTCCTGCTTCAACTTGGAACTGACCTTGTACTGCATTTTCCGGTAGCACACCTAAAAAGAATTGAGTACGTATATCAGCGAACGTATAAGCAATTAGTCCAAGTGGCAGTGGCCTGACTTTATCAACACGCTCGCCGGACTTGTCCAAAGAATCCGTTTTCTTGTTTTCACTGTCGGTGTTTAATTGCGAATTGGTGTTTATGTATGCCCCAAGTAATTCGATGTATCCAGAAAAACCAGATTCTTGAGGTAAAGGCTTTTGAGCCTCTACAAGTCTGGCGGTAAAGAAACAACATGCCGTAACAATTATGAATAGGCAGTGTGAGGTGAATTTTATAATTCTTTTATTCAACTTTATTCTTTTCGGAAAAGTGGATTATGCTTTGGATTATACGTTGAGATTTTTTTCTGCGATTTTTTAATACGACAATTTTATATTGTTTAATTAGTAAGTTGTCAATGTAGCATTCAAAATCTATGCGAACCGTATTGCTTAATTGGCAGTGTAGATACTTTAATCCACACCTGCCTCTTGAGATCCATCTACTACATGCAAGTATTGACCTTTTGGCGCCACTGCCGATTGAAAAATCTACAATCTCCCTCTACCTCTTACAACTAATGACAGCGCAGCGTAGTGACCCAATGACGCCGCAGGCATATGACGTGAAGCTCTGGTGCCCAGTGCCTAGTTCCTCCTGCCCTCTGTCGTCTGTCCTCTTCCCTCCTTGCCGCGCCGTAGCCTTGGCGAAGGCGGGTGCCTCCAACCTCAAGCGAAGCGCTCCTCCAACCTCCAACCGCGAAGCGCCATGCCAAACCTTGACACTCCTCTGAACCAGAGTAGGCTTGCTCAAAAGGCGCACCCTGCCAGATAAGGTTTGTCTGATCAAGAATAATCCAACATAGATTCTATTGGACCTCAAATACTCTTGAGGAGCCTTTTTGGCACCTCAAGTTTGAGATCACAATTTGTGATCTCCAATATTGATTTGGCATAGGTGGTCGCAAATTGCGACTACATTTGAGCGAGAATGACCGCTATCTTCAGGTTTTTGATTGTGTTTACATATCAGGAGATTACAAACTTGAGGTCACAAGCTGTGACCTCAAGTTCCCCTCAATTTGGTGGGAGAGGATAAAGGGGAGGGGGAAATATCTTAAAGAGAGGGGCACCATGGGTGACAAGAAAGCACTCGTTCCAGCGGAGGTAATTGTCAGGAAGATTCTGTTCTTGCGCGGAGAAAAGGTTTTACTCGACCGGGATCTGGCTGAGCTATATGGCGTGGAAACACGCGTGCTCAATCAGGCTGTCAGCAGGAACAAGAAACGATTTCCAGAAGACTTTATGTTTACCTTGGCACGAGAAGAGATAAAGAGGATATCACAATCTGTGACATCCTCGAAGATCAAGTATTCAAAACGTGTTACTGCCTTCACCGAACAAGGTGTTGCAATGCTGTCCTCTGTGTTGAATAGCGATCGCGCCATCGAGGTGAACATTGCAATCATGCGAGCTTTTGTCCAGCTGAGAAAGATGATCGCATCCAATGAGGAACTGGCGCGCAAGCTTGATGAGTTAGAAGAGAAGTATGATGAGCAATTTAGGATTGTCTTTGAGGCAATTCGCGCTCTCATTGAACACGACGAAAAGCCACCAAAGAAAATCGGCTTCGAAACCTAGCTCTTCTTGGTTTCGCCAGTTAGGTCAGCTGAACCAGTTTGGCCGGTTGAGTCTGTTTCCAATCTGCATTTTTTCCTCAGTCCCACCCTATTTAGCTCTCGTCGTTGCATCAGTGCCATGCAGGACTTATCTTGAAACTCGCTTCTTAAGAACTTAAAGTTTTCGAGCAACTACACAAGTGTTTCGAGGAAAAAAACAGGAGTTTTTTAAATGTCCTATTTCTCAGCATACACCGCGTTGTCGCGTGCCAAGAAGGCCTCCATTATCATCGCCAGTCTGGTGTTCCTTTATTCAA
>PPDG01000525.1 GCA_002899795.1 Desulfobacteraceae bacterium
CAACAATTACCCAAAACTTGCCGTACCAAGAATGGGTAAAAGTTACCCAAAAGTGGTACGGCAGAAAATGGGTAAATTCAAGTGGTGATCAGCGCTGACTGGTTACTCTCTGGGTTTTACGGCTTCGATGTTCGCAGAAACTATATAGTCTTGGACGTCTTTTCCGGGGACCCATTCCCTGATAAGCTCGCGGCTTTCATCCCTGGTCTGAATCTGAATGTCCTGAAATCAGGCTTCCTGAAGCATTGCCGTGATCTCGACCACAGTGGCGGCACCAGACACGCATGCAGAGAGGAGATCCAGATCGTTTTTCAGTTCTGGAGGCAAAGGTGCCGTTGCCACCACATCTGAGATCGCAAGCCTGCCGCCAGGCTTAAGTATTCGATATACCTCACGAAAGACATCGAGTTTTTCGGGTGATAGGTTGATGACGCAGTTGGAAATAATCACATCAACACTGGCATCGGCCACAGGTACATGCTCGATTTCGCCCAGCCTGAATTCGACGTTCGAATAATCACCTTTCCGAGCATTCTCCCTGGCCTTGGCGATCATGTCTGCGGTCATATCCACTCCGATGACCTGTCCGGTTTTCCCGACCTGTCTGGCTGCCAGAAAACAGTCGAACCCACCACCGCTGCCAAGGTCTAGAACAGTTTCGCCAGGCTTCAGGGCAGCGATGGCTTGGGGATTGCCGCAACCAAGCCCCATATTAGAGCCTTCAGGAGCAACACTAAGCTCCTCTTGGGAATACCCAGTGAGCGTACCAAGATTGTCCAGGGGAGTGGCAGATTCGACGCAGCAAGATGATACGGGAGTGCAGCACCCAGAAGAATCACTCTTTGCAACTTCGCCATATTTCTTCCGGACAACCGTTCGAATTTCATCTGGATGTTTTTTATCCATCTCTACCCTCCAAAATGTTCGATGATTCGAATAATATCGAATTAAATAGTCTAATAAAATTGTTATTTTAAGGGTTCCTGAAAAAACCGCGCCAAGCCCCGAAGTATTACAGGGTCTACCCAGCATTCGATTTTTTGACCGCGCCTTTCCATCCGAATGAGACCGGCTCGATGGAGTTCCTTGATATGATGTGACACCGTAGAAGGTACGATCTCAAGATCCCGGCCCAGGTCACCTACACAGGCGCTGACACCGGTTTCAGCATCAAAGCTACCAACGGTTCCGGGCACGCAACAAGTAACGAGGTGGAGGAACATACGAAGCCGATTGTGGTTTGACAACGCCTTGAATACATCAGCAAAGTGCTTGATTTGATCATCTCGATAGTTCGACATATATCGAAATATAATTCAGGCAAATGTGCTTGTCAAGAGAAATCTGCTCACCCTCCGATGCCTTTAGCTCAGCATACTGTGGATACTAGATTTCGATATGCACTTTTATTTACTAACCACTGAGACACGGAAGAGTGCTTCGCACTCAAACTCGAAATACGAAACCCGAAGCACGAAACAAATACAAAATTGGTCCTTCGGACTCCCCACCCTGCGGGCGGGTCCCCAGTTTCGAATTCTCAAATGTTCAAAACGTGACTTCTCGGCAAGAGTTGTTTGTTGTTTCGGTCATTTGGATTTTAGTAATTGGAATTTGTTTCGGATTTCGGATTTACAACAGATATGTTCCTTGTTGAACAAATTGGGGTCCATCCGGGAACAAATTAGGCTGGAGGTGGCCAAAGGAAAATCCCTTGACCACCTCCAGTTGGGGAGAGGGAGGTTGAGGTTGGGGGAGGTTACGAAATATGTTAGACGAAGGATTCACCTGCTCACTTCAATACTTTGGTAGTGGGATGTCGTGTTACCCATTTCTTCCATTTGGTCACCTCGTGAGGGACCTCCGGGAGTATCTTTTCGAAGTATTTCCCCTGGATTGCCAGGAGCCCATTTTTGTAGGGATACCATAAAGTTCCAGTCTCCCTGTCGTAGAGAACGAAGGTGGACTCGTAGGTCCAACCGGATGGAACCAGGGTCAAGGCCTGACCATCGATCTCGCGACTGTACACAGCCGCCAGGTTTACCAGGGGTCAATAACTCACAGCCACCGGCTCGGAACCTATTGAGCTGTTTGAAATCTCATGGCCCAAAAGTCGGCTGATGGTATATGCCTTGGCAGTGGAGCCATCCGTAACACCTATAACCCGCGCGTTTTTTGAAATATTGCTGGTATCATTCGTCAAAAACGAGTCGTCAAGCGTAGTGAAGGCGTTTCTGCCGAGACCAAACTGAAACCCTTCTGGATTAAAACCAAGGGACACGGCCTGGGTCACATCCCAACGCTCGCCGGTCCTATCAACGATATAGATTTTTTCGGCTTCTTTTAGGACAGCGGATGAACCAATTTCATGCGTTGACAAGTACAGAGCTCCTAAAAGAAGGGGAAGGATCACAAATGGTATCTTTGATAGGATTGCTTTCAATTTCCCTGTTTTCATCGAATCTGCTCCCCGACAGCCTTTCTTGTCACACATTCAGAAGAGATTTACCCCACAATTGCCACATGGATTGTGTCTATTTGGTCGGATAAGCGAGGCAATTGTTACAGGAAGAAGAAGTTCAGGAAGAAAGGAACAAGGAGCAATATCATTGGAGAGTCCAAATTCCCTTGGAATGAGGTTCACTACACCATTGACAACTGAGAGCAAGAGGGTGTAAATAGAAACCAAAAATTAGAGCTCCTTTCGCTACGGAATCCTGTGAAAGTCAGGAGCGGTCCCGCCGCTGTGAACTCGGCCCTACCGGGCAGAAACTCACGGCCACCAAGGGCCACTGTCCCGCTCAAGCTGGATTGGAAGGCCGGTCGTTGAGGCGAGTGAGCCAGAAGACGGGTGAGTGGAGCTTTAAGGGCTTTGTCGATGGTAAAGAAAGGCCTTCGTCTGCTGGAGACGAAGGCCTTTCTTATTTTTCGAGGTGAATTTGATGAAAGCCGCTGTCCTTGAAAAACCCGGTAAGTTGGCAATTAGGGAACTGCCAGACCCCAGCTGTCCAACTGGAGGGGTGGTGGTGAAGGTTTTGGCGTCTAATGTGTGTTCAACGGATCTGCATATGTGGCAAATGGGCCATCCGACACTGAAGTATCCCAGGATACTGGGCCATGAGATTGCGGGCGTTGTGGCTGAAGTTTCAAATGAGGAGAAAAGATTCAAAGTAGGGGATAAGGTTCAAGTCTATCCTGGAATTGGCTGCGGAACCTGTGAATACTGCCGCCGAGGTAGTGAAAATCTATGTCCCTCTATTCAAATAATGGGTTTCAACTTGGACGGTGGCTTTGCCCAATACCTTGCCTTGCCGAAAAGCGGAGTTGAAAATGGCTGCCTAAATATCATTCCTTCTTCGCTGTCCTTGTCGGAAGCGGCCATGGCCGAACCACTGGCTTGCTGTCTGAATGGGCTTGAAAAAGTCGAGTTGAAAAAAGATGAGACCGTTCTGATCCTCGGAGCCGGTCCAATCGGCTGTTTGTTCGCCATGGTGGCGAAGCATCAAAGCTCGGGCAAAGTCATTCTTTTCGAGAAGGACTCCGCCCGTATTAGTCAGGCGCGCCTGGGATTGGAAGTTGATTTGCTCGATGCCAACAACGTGGATGTGGTGGAAGCGGTGATGGAACTTACCGGAGGTTTGGGGGCAGATGTGGTGGTGACCTGCTTCAGAGAAGCCGCTTTGGAGTACCCTCTTCTGGAGCTTGCGGCCCCAGGCGGTCGAGTGCTGATGTTTTCCGGTATTTCCCAGGATAGAGGAGTGGTGCCAACTGATTTGAATGCGGTCCATTACCGGGAACTAGCATTGATAGGTGCTTATGGGTGCACATCGGTCCAGTGTCAGCGGGCCCTTGGCCTGATGGCCGAGGGTCTAGAGGTAAATTGGCTCATATCG
>PPDG01000219.1 GCA_002899795.1 Desulfobacteraceae bacterium
ATCAAACAAGACCCACATAGCCGAACAGAGACGAGAGCATTCGAGAGTTGAAGTCTGTTGGCCAATGAGTATTTTCAGGTCTCAGGGGCCGATAGAAGGAGAGGTGCGGAATATCAGCCTTACAGGTGCACTTATTCGTTGCTTGGAAATACCTGACCCAGACGAGGCTCTTCGCCTGGGCATAGAAATATTAGAACACTCTCATGTCATGTTTGCTACCGCAGAGACGGTTAGCTTAGATATTCAAGATTATGATAGCGATTATTATTCATACCTTCTGGGCGTGCATTTCACAGAGATTTCCGAGAAAGATCTGAGATTCCTTGCAAGCAGAATCTTACATTAACACATATTATTGATCTGGCACGCTGAATTGAGCACATATTGCCAACCGAAAACTCATCACCATCCCAATTGAAGTTTGATAAAGGTGCCAGCACATCGAAAGCTGAAGTAATGTGGTCAGACATTGCACCTCAGCACAGTATAGGTACAAGGGGTTCGGCTCTGGCCTTAATGTGGACCCACCCTTGCGGGTCCGGAATCAACCCCCTAGGGCCGCACAATTTGTAGTAAGCTGCTACCGATCACTATCACTAGTAAAACTACACCCTATATATAAGCGATTCAAGAATCTGGAAGTTTGGTTCAACATAAAATGTATTTTCTTCCTCAGTGAGCAGTAATAGTCCACGCTGAATCATTTTCTTAGTTTCATTTTGTAAATGTTAGGGCAACTCTTGTAAAACAATATCTGCAATCAGAATACACCGAGTAAGTGATTAGTGAACGAGGAGTGAGTATCTCGGCTTTAGGATCACGCGTGAGACTAAGAAAAAAGTGACATCAAGATTATTAGCATAGCCTCTGGCACTGAAGTTGCACCTAATTTTCTGTGAGTGCTGAGAGTTCTCGTTTCTGCCACGTGGCATTCCTGAAAAGTGGATTTAAGCATGCAGTTCATGCGAAAGAATTATCTCTCGGATCGATCGGCAGATCAGAATTCTCCACTAACGATACATTTTAGACAATAGTTCTCAAACGCTTGTCTGTTATACAAAATTTACGGAAGACTTCTAAGGTCACCACACCGACCTAGACAATATTTATTAAGAGACTATACCTCCTATTCATCTCCGATCTTAATATTTGATTGCAAAAGTTATGGGGAAATTAGTAAAAAGCGATTTTGTGCTACAAAATAATTTGTAACTCATAACATGGCTTTGACGAGCAGATAAATTTTCCATAAGGATTCTTTTAGGATATTGCATTCTGACATATATTAGAGGTGAGTCAAGATTTTTGCTAATCTATAACAGCAACTAGAATCACACCTAAGAAAGTCCTATGAACCAACCAAAACAGTACCAACTGTCTATGCTCTCTGTTGATGACGATGGGGAGCTGCGAGAACTGCTCCACGAATTAATTTGTCAGATGGGTCACGCTAGTGTGACCGCAGCTGACGGCGTTGATGCCCTGGAGAAAATGGAGGAGAAACAGTTCGACATTGTGATTACCGACATCAATATGCCACGCTTGAACGGAGTGGGGTTGATCAAGCGGATTACCTCTGATTTCAGCGACACCGATGTCATTGCCATTACCGGATACCAGACTGAATACAACTACACCGACATTATTGCCCTTGGTGCTAGTGACTTCATCTCCAAACCAATTAACATAGACGAGTTCGAGGCGAAGATAAAACGGATTGTACGCGAACGAAACATGCGTTTTTAGCTGAGACGACTTTCCACCTGCGATGCACTCACGGGACTGTACAATCGCAGACATCTGGACGACAATCTACAGAACGAGGCCATTCGCGCTTCCCGACAGCATTATGATCTTTATCTGCTCCTCATAGACATCGACAACTTCAAGGTTTACAACGACAAATACGGCCACCAGCAGGGAGACAGGTTACTCCAGGAACTGGCCCGGATAATATTACGTAGCATCCGCGAGAATGTGGACTCGGGTTACCGTTATGGCGGTGATGAGTTTGCCGCCACCATTCTGCACGCCAACCCACAGCAGGCATTGATGGTGGCGGAAAGGCTTCGAACCGAATATAACGAAAGAAATCTGCTGCCTACCAGCCTAAGCATCGGCATAGCCAAATTGAAGAATTCCCACGGAACGCTGGAAGAAGACCTGGATGATCTAATCAGAAAGGCCGACCAGGCCCTCTATCTTGCAAAAAATAACGGCGGCGACCAGAACGTAATCCTGGATATCAGTTCGTCGTAACCTGCCCTCAGAGAAAGCTCTAACCCTATCCCTATGAACTCTAACCCTCCATCCCGGGCGACATCATACTTCACATTTATCTCTCACAGAGCTCGCAGGGCTCGGGCGAGAGTTCCCTGTTGCGAGGGCGGACCATATGGTTTACAATCCACAAATTGTCCGCATTATTCGGAGCTCACCCATCATGCTGGAGAGAATACGCCAGAACCTGGCTTTTGAAACCCAAGAAGCATCGATTCCTGAAAACCTGACACCCGCCGCGGTGCTCTTTCCCTTGCTGCTCAAAGACAACAACCTGCACGTTCTTTTTACCAAGAGGACCCAGACTGTCAAAGCCCACAAGGGTCAGGTCTCCTTTCCCGGTGGGGTTCGCGATCCCCATGACGAGAACCTGCTGGCAACCGCGTTGAGAGAAGCGCAAGAAGAAATTGATTTAAAGCCAGAGGATGTAGAGATCCTGGGGGTACTGGACCCTATTACCACGGTAACTACCGGCTTTCTGGTATATACCTTCGTGGGGTTCATCCCTTATCCTTATCCTTTTCAGCCTAACAGCCGCGAAGTTGCCGAAATTCTCTTTGTTCCTCTGGATTTTCTTGTCAATGATAAACATTGGTCCCACCGCTCCTACGATACCGAGAATCAACGATTTCGGGCCTACTTTGTTTCCTACGGAAACTACCGCATTTGGGGCGCTACCGCCCGAATCCTCAAGATTTTCTTTGAAAAAAACGGCATCGAGATGAACATCAAAGCGGCGATGGAATCTTAGCCTGATCCCATTATTGTCGGATCAACCCCGCTTCTTGCGGGAACGATCCGACCTACGGCTTACATGTAGTCGGGTGGTTTCCGCCTCGGCGGAGTTCAGCCGACGACCACTGGATATCCTACTTTCTTGACACAACATAAATGACGATTTAGATCCAGATCACTATATGTATGGTTTCTCTTAATTGACCCACACTCCCCAGCCAGGATGTTGAGCCGCCCTTTTACAAGCACCTTCCACTTTTTACAAATATCTTCTTGCGTTTAAAACCAACTTATGTATAATGCCTCTATTCATGCAGTTTTACGGCGGGTCCCTCTGTCCAGCCGCGACAGGAGCGGGTTTACAGGGCATTGGGGGTGGGACCAACCAAAAGTTTATTGACAACAAGAGGAGGAATTTATGACCAAGGCAGATCTCGTAGCAAAAATGGCAGATAGTGCCGGGATCACCAAAGCTGCTGCAGAAAAAGCTCTGGCCGGCTTCTTAGGGGGAGTAACCGACTCACTGAAGAAAGGTGGCAAGGTCACCCTCGTGGGCTTCGGTACCTTCAGTGTAGCAAAGAGAGCTGCTCGGGAGGGAAGAAATCCCCAGACCGGCAAGAAGATTAAAATCAAAGCTACCAAGGTCGTCAAATTCAAGGCCGGCAGCAAGCTCAAGGGAATGGTCAAATAGACAACCTCATGACCACTTCAACCTTGGCCTCGTGGTAGCGGCAACAAGCCGGACCAAGAAACAAGAGTATTTATCCTTTCAATAAAGCGGAGCAAGATGGTCCTATTTAGGCAGAGACCACTCTACTCCGCTTTTCCTTTTTGCAGAGTTTGCAGGATTATTGAACCGCAGAGAACGCAGAGAAC
>PPDG01000224.1 GCA_002899795.1 Desulfobacteraceae bacterium
CCTCGGGGGGCAAGTGAAAATAGACTGATCTTGTATAGCACCGAAGCAAATGGAGTGTTGGAGAATTGGAGTATTGAATGAAAAACAAAAACGAAAGCACTTTTAGGTTTTGGCATTACTCCATTGCTCCATCGCTCCATTACTCCCGAAGCGACTTGATATAGAAGGAACCAAGCACCCTCACCGGGGTTAGATCAAAGCCACGTCCTCCGGACATGATTTTTTTCTGAGAGATGCACCGATGGTTGATACAGAGAAAGAGAGCGAGATGCAATCAGAACGGAAGGTAGGAGTTTACGTTTGCCGTTGCGGCGGAAACATTTCCGATCATGTGGATGTGGAGAGGGTATGCGAGCAGACAAGTAAGATTCCGGGAGTGGTGGTTGCTCGGCAAGATATGTTTATGTGCTCCGACCCTGGGCAGGATCTTATTATTGAGGATTTGAAAAGCGGCACCATCGACCGGGTTGTGGTGGCTTCTTGCTCTCCTGACCTCCATGAAATGACCTTTCGAAATGCCATCTCTCGGGCGGGTTTTAGCCCTTACGTCTATGAACACGCCAACATCAGGGAGCAGGTAAGTTGGGTCCATCACGGAGACAAAGCCACCGATAAAGCAGCACGGCTGGTAGCAGCTGCCTCGGCTAAGGCAAAGCAGTTGCAGCCGCTTGACCCCATCCGGGTAGAAGCCAAAAGGCAGGCAGTGGTGATCGGAGGGGGAATTGCAGGCATGAGAGCCGCCAAAGACCTGGCGACTCGCGGGATTAAGGTAACCTTGCTCGAAAAGTCGCCTTTTCTGGGCGGCAGGGCTGCACAACTAGATCGAGTGGCCCCCACAGGGGAACTGGCCTCAGATATTGTTCTTGAACTCGCAGACGCGGTTTTGGCAGATCCGGCGATCACAGTCCACACCTGTGCACAGGTGACAGAGTCCGAGGGCTACGTCGGGAACTTCACGCTTGGTTTCAAAAGGCAGCCGCCGGAGTCCCAGGAAGATCGTGACCGCATCAAACAAATGGCTGAGTCCGGAAAGGGAATTGGAGAGGTTATACCTTTTGTAGGTGTCTGCCCGGCTCAAATACCCGAGACCAGCGAAGAACACACCGTCGAAGCTGGTGTTGTTGTGTTGGCAACAGGAATTAAACCCTATACGCCCCGCCATGGAGAATATGGATTCGGTGACTTCAAGGAAGTAATCACCCTGCCCGAACTCATAAAGATAATGGGCAAGAAAAAGGACACCACCACCTTTCTGGAATTAAACGGCAGGACAATCAGAAGCGTCGCGATGATCCACTGTGTGGGGAGTAGACAGATACCGGGGATCCACGAAGAGGATGAGACCGGCTATATGAACGAATATTGTTCTCGGACCTGCTGTACCGCCACACTCCAAGCTGCAAATATCATCCGTGAAACCTATCCTGGAACCCGGGTCTTCGACTTTTACCGCGACATCCGTACCTACGGTCGAGGCCAGGAAGAGCTTTACGAGCAGGCCGCAAAGAACAAAGTGCTCTTTCTACGTTTTGAGGCTGCAGAAGCTCCTGTGGTTACACAGAACGGCAGATCCAATGGTCACCCACTTTCCATCCTGGTGCAAGATACCCTTACTTTTGGCGAGGAAGTCGAGGTGCCGGTTGACCTGGTAGTACTTGCTGTAGGAACGGAGCCCAACAATGTCTCTGACCTGGCGGGAATGATGAAGCTTCCCGTGGGGGCCGACCGGTTTCTCCAAGAGGTCCATCCGAAGCTGCGGCCGGTTGAGTTGTCGGTTGCGGGGGTGCTGCTGGCAGGAACCTGCCAATCGCCCATGGACATGGGCGAAGCGTGCAATGGAGCCTCCAGCGCCGCAGTCAAGGCTTCTTCTTTACTGACTCGCGGTTATGTGGAACTAGATCCCTTTGTGGCAGAAGTGAATATGGATTTGTGCGCGGGTACGGGAAAATGTGTGGAAGCTTGTTTGCAGGAAGGAGCTCTGCGCATGGTGGAGATCGAGGAGGATGGCAAGAAGGTACAAAGGGCCGAGGTGAATCCTGCCCTCTGTACGGGATGTGGAGCATGTGTTGCTGTCTGTCCCGAGAACGCAATTAATGTCAAAGGTTGGACGCTGAAACAGTATGAGGCCATGGTGGATATGATAGTTTCTGGTGAGGTTGCGGCCTGATCAGAGGCAATGAGTGTTGGTGGCCCAGAGAGTATCGCGGCTGGAAAGCCGCTCCCACAGCAGTACCTGTTTAGCAGGGTGTAGAGCCTGCGATATGAGGATGACCAATGAGTGAAGTAGCAACTGAAAAAACTGAAAAAAAAGAAGCAATGAAAAAGCTCCGAGAGAGCAGGAAAGACATAATCAAGGCGACTTCAGCCAGGGTGAAGGAAAATAGAAAAGCAGTAAGGGCCATCAAAGAGCAACTTAGAGATGAGGCCAGGACGGTGCCTGAGATCGCCGAGGCCACAGGTCTCGCATCAGCTGAAGTGCTGTGGTTTGTAGCTACTCTGAAAAAATATGGCGAGGTCGTTGAAGGAGATAAGGACGGGGGCTATTTCCGCTACTACTTAGCGGCAGAGAGGGAGGAGCAAAGTTCTAGCGAGGTGGTCAGCTGACCGCAATTGACCTTCAGTATTTCCTTTGTGGGAGGGTGGAAAATGGCTTTGGTAGATCTAGACTTTCCAGAACAATTAGAGCGCTTTGGCGTGGATACCACCTTGGAATGTTTCAACTGTGGCACCTGCGCGGCAATCTGTCCGCTCATCCACGAGCATTTCCCCAGAAAGATCATTCGCTATGCTCAGCTAGGCGCCAAAGATCGAATACTGCAGGAGTCTGACGAACTCTGGCGCTGCCTCCACTGTGGGCTCTGCACCTATACATGTCCAAGAGAAGTCAATCCTGGAGAACTTATTTTAGGATTGAGGCGATACGTAGTCGCCAACTGGAGGGGGACTGCTAATGTTTAAGCCAAGGGATATCATTGAGCTCATCGCCGACAACGTCAGGAAAACCCGGAATCCCTTCGGGGTGCCCAACGTCTTGATGAACAGATGGTGGAAAGGTATTGATCTCCGCACAGAAGGAGATGAACTGCTCTTTACCGGACTTATGTATCAGTCCGTACCGTACATAGAAATGACAACGAGACACCTCGAACGTTATGAGGACAGCGCTGTTGCAGACTATGTTAAGTATGGCAAGTACATGCCCAAGTTTGTGGTGGGATTGGGATTAGCTTTACTGAGTTCTAAAGAAGAGAAGAAGAAATCCAGCGATATGCTGCATAGCATTGCCAAAGTTCTCACCAGGTCCAAGGTTGATTTCTGCTATAAACCTGAACTCGATTACTACAGTGGCGTTTTACTTTATGATCTGGGTGATATCGACGGTTTCATGAGCCATGCTCGGTTTGTTGCTGACAGATTAAGAGAAGACGGTGTTAAGAAACTGATTACGGTGGATCCCCATACAACGTACGCTTTGAAGGTTCTCTACCCTAAATATGTGGGCGAGACTTTTGAAGTGAAGACCTACTTTGAGCTGGTAAATTTCCGGGGAGAGAATGGCACCAAGCAGGTCACCCTTCACGATCCCTGTATGTATGGCAGGTACCTGGAAATGTCGGATGTGCCAACGAAAGTATTGGAAAACCTTGGCATCGAATGCGTGCCGGTAAGGAATTCAGGCAAGTTCACCAACTGCTGCGGCGGCCCGGCTGAGTCTATTTCTCCAAAGCTCTCAAGAGAGGTACTGGAGCGCAGGGTTAAAGAATTACAGTCCACTGGCGCACCCATCGTGGCAATGTGCCCCATATGTATGACACATCTTAAGAAGGGCGGCGTTGAGGTGGAAGATCTGTCAACCTTGATTGCACGCTGCGCTTGAAAGCGCAAGGCGCA
>PPDG01000527.1 GCA_002899795.1 Desulfobacteraceae bacterium
CAAGCGCAAGAATGGCAATGGCAATAAGGATTTCTAGGAGAGTAAAGCCGGAACGCCAGGGTAATCCGCATGGTGCTCGCTCAGCATCAGGTTGGAGGAGCGCTCGGCCCATCTGGCCTCGCTTGAGGTTGGAGGCAGTATAGATCTGCCTTGACAGTTTTATCGCCTCTAACCTCAAACCTCCAACCTCCAACTTTTCTACTGTCCTCTGTCGTCTGTCGTCTGACTACTATTCAACTAGCATGAGCTCCTCAATTCTTACCTCTCTCCCGGCAACTCCTCCGCTCCGCTGGACAATTACTGCGATTCGCTCTAACCCTTCCACCTCAGTGCTTGTAGTCTCCACTTGCCAGGTGAACTCTGGATAATCTTCACCAAAGTCCCCCTGCGATTCACCCCAGTTGGCAACTCCCGCCGCTTCAATTTCCGCCAGCTTGCTTGCCGCCAGCAGAGAGGCCGTGGTCGTTTCTCTGCTTTTGGTCAGTGCATCTAGGTTCTGCACATTGGCCTTTAGAATAGCCACCATGGCGATAGCCAGAATGGCTACCGCCACCAGCACCTCTATTAAAGTGAAACCAGCGCGCGAGCCTAATCCGCATGGCACTGGTTCAGGATCAGGTTGGAGGAGCGCTCGGCCAGTCTGGCCTCGCTTGAGGTTGGAGGCAGTATATACCTGCCTTGATTGTCTTTTTGCCTCTAACCTCAAACCTCTAACCTCCAACATCTTCTCTGCCGTGTGCCTTGCACCCTGAGCCATGCGCCATGCGTCTACTCCAGATATCCTTCCCGGACTACCAAACGGCCATTGAATGGTTTGACAACTAGAGTTCGGATTTGATTGCCGGGACCGGCCAGGTGAATCACTGCGGGTTCTGCGAGACCTTTGGGATGAAAATGAAGAGCAACACGTCCAGCACTTTTATTTTCGTCGGGCAACTTCTTGACATCCACGAAGCGAACCTCTCCCGCAAGAGTTCGCTTCTTGACGGTGTCTGAATCCGGTGAGTCTCCTTCTTCAACCGCCGCAGCCCAAAAGCTATCTGTATCCAGGTCTAAGGTAAGCTCCCAGAGCCTCCCTTCCAACATCGCCTGACTTCTGGCGTAGGCCACCGCCCCTGCCAACCGCCGGGAACTCGATTTCAGATCGCTGCGAAAGAAAAAAGATGAGGCCTCCGGGAGCACCAGTCCGAGAATTACCGCCAGGATCACCAGAACAACGGCCAGTTCCACCAGAGTAAAACCGGACGGTTCATCCGATCTCCCAACTCTGCACGTCGACATTTTTGCCTTCGCCGCCTTCCTCGCCATCAGCGCCGTAGGAGATAAGATCAAAATCGCCGTGCTCCCCTGGACTGATATAGATGTACTCGTTTTCCCAAGGGTCTTTGGGAATCTTGGGGAGGTAGCCCTTTTCCGGATACTTTTTTGGAATCTTGCCAATTGCGGGCTTTTCCACCAGAGCCTGCAACCCCTGCTCCGTGGTGGGATAGTCGCCGTTGTCCAATTTGTACTCTTTTAGTGCCGCAGAAATGCTTTCTATCTGTAATTGAGCTTTGACCCGCCTTGCTCTCTCTGGCTTCTCCATGATTCGAGGCACAATGAGCCCCACAAGAATGCCGAGAATGATTATGACTACCATGATCTCGATCAGGGTGAAGCCTGATGTGGAACCGAGAACTCTTGGGTAAACACGGGACATGAGGCTTCCAACAGAGTATGTGTCAACCGAAAAAGGTTCATGAGTCGCGGAGTGTGTCTGGCTCCCACGAGCAGGTTCACCAAGATGCATTCCCATCCTTACGCCTCCGAGGTGTGAATCTCAACTGTCACCAACAGGCACCAACTCTATTTCAACCCTCCGATTTACAGCTCGCCCTTCCGGAGTAGTATTTGGCAGCAGAGGATTTTTCTCTCCCATGCCAATGGTCTTTATTTTTTCAGGATCAATCCCTTTACCAACAAGGTAGTTTCGAACGATTTGTGTCCGCGTTTTAGATAGGCTCTTGTTGTACTTGGTTGAACCCACATTGTCTGTGTATCCGCGGATAACAATTTCATAGTCCGGACTGAGCGCGGCGATGGTGGCAAGCCTGTCAAGTTCTTCATATGCTTCAGTAGCAATGTTTGACGTCCGGTAATCAAAATAGATAATCGGTTTATAATGCGCAAAAGAAAACGTTTGTTCAGCCTGGTCATTGTACTCTGGGTCACGAACGCCAGCTTGCTCCTTTTCAGCAATTGTGCTCACATCGCTGGTTTCTGGTGTATACTCTCTTTCCTCGACATGGATCTTTTTGATTATGTGCTCATTTCCGCGTAGGAGAACAACGTGATTGGGCTTGATCTGCAAGACCCTTACATCCCCGATGAAATCCCCTTCATGAACAATCCTGTCATTAAGCACGGCTATACTGCGGTCACTGTTTTCGTCCCAAGCGATTGCACCCAAGTCGAAATCCGGCAGATCATCTGCAACCGACAGAGGTTTAGCCATAGGGTCTAGTTCGGTAGCCTGCGAGTCTGGTTGCAACGGCGCCTCACCATATGCGACAACTGGCAATGTGCCCTCTTGCTCAACTACCACCCCATCTCCTGGCTCATATTCCCGGTTTTCCGCAAGTTGCGGTACTACGATCGGTTTCTTTATGAGGGTGCGCCGCTCCGCTGTCACCTTGTTCAGTTTTCCAGTCATTATCGGCAGGTATTTGCTACCCAAACCAAAATACCAGAGACCAAAAGAGACCCCAACAAACAAGGCCATTACCGTACCTGCGAAGGCAGTCCTCATTGACCAGTGCTTGGGTCTGGCGGCAAATAACGGCTGGTAAAGGGGGGCGTCAGCCACACGCCTCACTTGTCGTCTTCCCACCCCTTTTTTGCCTCTCCGGTATGCTTCGTTTAGAGCACGTTCGGAGAGCTGATTTATGAGTCTTGGTGTGCCATGCGACTTTTTCCATATGGTGTCCAAAGCTCCAGGGGAAAAGAGAGACTGGTTCGTGCAGCCGGCTTTTGCCAAGCGATGGCAGACATAGTCGATGGTATTGGCACGATCCATCCTGTCTAAGTGATATCGAAGACCTATTCTCTGGTTTAAGGACTGCAGCCGTGGCTGCTTGAGTGTGTCCAAAATGAGAGGCTGTCCAGCTAAAATTATTTGCAGCAGGTGGCCGTCGGCAACCTGCAAATTGGACAGAATGAGAATCTCATCTAAAATTGGGATACCAAGACGATGAGCCTCATCCACAATAACGACTACTGGTTTTCCTTTGTTTTGTTGCCGCAAGAGGTAATCTTGAAGCTCCGTTCGATTACGCCTTCTTGATCCATCTCCAACGGGAATACCCAGTTCTTTATTGACCGATTCCAAGAATTCGCCTTCAGTGAGAAACGGGTAATTGAGATACGCTGATGGGTAGCCTTCGTGGTTATGGAGGTGGTAGCAAATGTTTGTTTTTCCGGTACCGACCTCACCAAGCAACAGCATAAGGCCGCACCGGTCATGAATACCCTGGCTCAACGTAACTAAACCCTGCCGGTGGTCAGCTGAAAAATAGAAAAACAGTGGGTCAGGGGTATTCCCAAATGGCTTGCATTTCAGACCGAAGCGATCCCGGTACATGTCAAACCCCTTTTGAGGCTAGTGCCTAAAGTGTACTAAAGTGAGCGAAAATAACCAAAATTTCGTCTTTCCTTCCTTTCACCACAATCCGCATCCCGAAACCGGGAACCCGCCCGAAGGGTGGGGGTCCGAAGGACGAATTCGAAATCCAAACTACCCAACAAGGTGGCTCATCTCAAAAATGGGCAGGAGCACAGCCAGAACCACATAGCCCACAAAAAATGCAAGAACCAGGATCATCACCGGTCCCAGAAGTGAAGTCAAAG
>PPDG01000061.1 GCA_002899795.1 Desulfobacteraceae bacterium
CAGCCGGCACCATCTACCTTTATTTCAAAAGCAAGGATGACCTTCTCATCAGTATCTTCGAGGAGAAGGTTCAAGGGTTTATTGATGAGTTCCACAACCAGTTGGCTCAGGAGGAGAGCGCGGAGATCAAGCTGAGAAAACTTGTTCAGCTCCACCTGTTGGAGATGCAAAATCGTCCCAACCTGGCAGCAGTATTTCAACTAGAGCTCCGCCAGAGCCGTCATTTCATGAGCGCTTACCCGAAAGAGGATCTCAAGGGCTATTTTGACCTCATTGGTGAGATTGTCGAGGAAGGCCAGCAGCAGGGGTTGTTTCGTAAGGATCTTTATGTGAGTGCAATCAAAAGAGCATTTTTCGGGGCAATGGATGAAACGGTCACCTCATGGTTACTGGCCGGCAGGAATTACGACCTTACTCAGATGGCAGATCCCTTGGCCGACTTGTTCATTCGGGGGCTTAGAGAATAATGCGTTCAGCCATCAATTGTCCGCAAAAAGGTAGGAAACTTGCATGACTAATTGGGGATTGTTTCGGATTGTTCACAGCATTCTTTTTTCCTGAAGGCTGAAAGCTGATCTCTGCGAAGGAGATAACAATGGCAAATTTACTGGTGGATGAAAGAGATGTCAAATTCGTCCTCTATGAGCAGCTAGAAATAGAGCAACTCAGCAACACCGCCAAATATGCCGAGTATTCTAAGGAAATGTACGACCTGGTTCTTGAGCAGGCCTGGAAGCTGGCGGAGAATGAGATGGCCCCAGCCAACCGCAAGGGTGATGAGCAGGGATGTGTCTGGGAGGACGGCAAGGTGAGAGTTCCAGAATCCTACCATCGACCCTATGAAATGTATCGACAAGGCGGTTGGCTCTCCATGGCGGAGGCCTTGGAAGCCGGGGGGCAGGGATTCCCGGTAGTCATGGGGCTCGCGGCCATCGAAGCCTTCGGAGCAGCAAATTTGTCCCTTTTCTTGTACCCCGGACTCACCCATGGAGCTGCCAGACTCCTTGAGGTTTACGGAACCGAGGAGCAGCAGCGTACCTTTATGGACAAATTGTACAGTGGTGAGTGGAATGGGACCATGTGCCTCACTGAACCTCAGGCTGGAACCGATGTTGGCGCTCTGCGCACCAAAGCGATCCTGAATGATGATGGCACCTACTCCATCACCGGCACCAAGACCTTTATCTCTTGCGGCGAGCATGATCTTACCGAAAATATTGTCCACATGGTACTGGCTAGGATTGAAGGGGCGCCACCGGGCACGAAGGGTATCTCCCTCTTCATTATTCCCAAGCTTCGTCCGGAAAACGGTGAATTGGTGGATAACGACGTGGTTTGCCCCGGCATCGAGCACAAGCTAGGAATTCACGGCTCCGCCACCAGCACTCTGAACTTTGGGGAAAACAACAACTGCATCGGTTATCTCTTGGGTGAAGCCAACCAGGGAATGCGAATCATGTTCCAGATGATGAATGAGTCAAGGCTTTTTGTGGGCATGCAGGGTCAAAGTCACGCCAGCGCCGCCTATCTCTATGCCCTCCAGTACACCAAGGAACGGACCCAGGGGTCAGATGCGAGCCGGCTAAGAGATCCCGCTGCCCCAAAAGTGGCTATCATCAATCATCCCGATGTACGAAGGATGCTCATGTTCATGAAGTCAGTGAGCGAAGGGTTACGAGCTCTTCTCTATTACGTCGGCTTTTGTGACGACATGGTACGTTCTGCCGAAGATGACCAGGAGAGAGAAAAGTACCAGGACTTCATTGACATCCTCATCCCGGTTTGCAAAGCCTATGGCAGCGACATGGGCTTTCGGGTCTGTGAAACCGCCATCCAGGTCCTGGGAGGCTACGGCTACTGCCAGGAACACCCGGTGGAGCAGTTCTTGCGGGACTGTAAGATCGCCTCCATCTATGAGGGTACAAATGGTATTCAGGCCTTGGACTTGGTGGGTCGCAAACTGGTTATCAAAAGGGGACAGCTTTTCAAACGACTTATTGCAGAAACTGAAGAGTTCCTCAGATGGGCTCGCAAGAATTTTGAACTGCGTGAACTGGTGGCCACTTTTGAAGCTGCCCGCCAGCAGCTTATTGAGGTAACAAAGTACTTCGGCCTCAAAGGCATGACCGAAGACTACACTGAGACTCTCCTTTACGCCACCCCGTATCTGGAACTGTTCGGAGATATTGCTGTTGGTTTCATGTTGCTGTGGCAGGCGTTGATCGCCCAGCGCCGTCTCCAAGAGATTTATGTCGATGCCGGTGCCAAGGATGCTCATTCTCAGCGCGAGGTCCTTGCCTCCAATAGAAGTGCTGCCTTCTATCGGGGTAAGGTAGCCTCAGCCGAATTCTTTATTACCAACATTCTCTCTCTGGCCCAGGGCAAGGCCAAGGCGATCATGAGCGGACAGCGGGCTGCAGTCGAGATCCCGGAGGAGTCATTCTCTCTGAGCTGAGGCGTGTCAATGATATAAACCACAAAGAACACAAGGGGTATTATAGAATGTGTAATAACTTTGTGACCTTTGTGACCTTGGTGACCTTGGTGGTGAAATACTAGCTTTTTGCATCCAGAAAAGGAGCAAAATATGAAATCACGAGAAGTAGTCCTGGTGGACGGCATTCGTACAGCGTTCGGCAGAGCCGGAGAACAGGGATTTTTCTGGCACACCCGTGCAGATGACATGGTGGTGAAGGTTATCCGTGAGCTCTTGCGTCGCAACCCCCAGGTCGGTCCCGATATGGTGGAAGAGAACGTCTGGGGTGCCACCACCCAGGAAAAAGATCAGGGGCTCACCCTTGGGCGGACCTCGGCCCTCCTGGCAGGACTCTCTGAAAAGTGCGCTGGAGCCTCGGTGGATCGCATGTGTGCCGGGGGAATGACTGCGGTTACAACCGCCGCTTCGGAAATTGCCCTGGGCGCTTTTGATATCGCCATAGCAGGCGGGGTGGAACACATGGGCCATCATCCCATGGCCGCCACCGCTGATCCCAACCCTCGGTTTCTGGTGGATCGGTTGGTTTCCGAAGATGCACTGGTTATGGGAAAAACTGCTGAAAATCTCCATGACATGTTTCCGGAGATATCCAAGGAGATGGCGGATGAATACGCCATGCTTTCACAGAAAAAAACAGCCGCGGCCTATACCGAGGGAAAAATTGGCAGGATGATTGTGCCAATGACTGTTTATACTCCCGAGGGCTGGGTGGTTGCCGACCGTGACCAGCAACCACGTCCTGATACCACCATGGAGGGGTTGAAAGACCTGAAGACACCCTTTCGTCCCCTGGGAAATGTAACCCCTGGCAATGCCTCAGGACTTAATGATGGCGCTTGTGGTGTCCTGCTCATGGCGGCGGACAAAGCCAAGGAGCTAGGAATTCAGGCCAAGATGCGTATGGTGGCTTACACCTACGCCGGAGTCAGACCAGAGGTCATGGGTTTGGGCCCCATCCCTGCCACCCACAAGGTCTTTAAGATCTCGGGGCTCAGCATGGATGATATCGATCTGATTGAAATCAACGAGGCCTTTGCTGTGCAGTGCATTGCCTTTATGAACGAATTCGACCTCACAGTGCCCGACGAGCCTCGTCTCAACCCATGGGGAGGAGCCATTGCCTTCGGCCACCCCCTGGCGTCATCAGGCCCCCGTTTGATGATCCACCTGATGCACGAGTTTGCCGAAAACCCCAAGGCAAAGTACGGTCTGGCAACCATGTGTGTCGGGCTCGGCCAGGGAGGTTCAGTAATATGGGAGAATCTGCAAAACAACGGTGAGAAAGCACCAAAGAAAACATCTGCACCGAAGAAGAAGTAATTGGTTTGACCGGCCAACCTAAATTGTAAGGAGAAAGATAATGGCCAAAATCGTCACTCAGTTCTAC
>PPDG01000079.1 GCA_002899795.1 Desulfobacteraceae bacterium
ATATTTAATGTATTACCTGCTGCGACCACGGATGTGGACGTCCTTCCGGGCATCCTCGTATGTCGGTACCTGCGACGTACCGTTCAGGTACGCCTCGGAACCAACATCCTGCGGTTGCCAGGTGGCACGCCCATCTTCGCGGTCTCGCGACAGCAATTCATGAAATATCCGGGCTAACCTGGAGGGCAGAACTACTATGAACCTTGAGAATGTACCTGAGGAAGAATCACTCGATCCCGCTGATTGGCAACTGATGCGCGGTTTAGGTCATCGCATGATAGATGACATAATGACGTATCTGGAAACCGTTCGCACGCGTCCCGTGTGGCAGCCGATTCCGGAGAAAATTAAAGCATATTTCAAGCAACCCCTCCCAGTAGAGCCACAAGGGACTGAACAGGCCTATCAGGATTTTTTAGATTATGTGCTCCCTCATCCAATGGGAAATATTCATCCGAGGTTCTGGGGCTGGGTTATCGGCACCGGAACACCTCTTGGTATGTTAGCTGAAATGCTTGCAGCTGGAATGAATCCCAACGTAGGTGGTGCCGACCACGTCGCCAATTACGTCGAGGCGCAAGTACTTGATTGGTGTAAAGAGATGCTTGGCTATCCTGCCGAGTCCAGTGGCTTGTTGGTCAGTGGTGGCTCCATGGCCAACCTGGTTGGTTTGACCG
Source organism: Desulfobacteraceae bacterium (assembly GCA_002899795.1). GTDB lineage: Bacteria > Desulfobacterota > Syntrophobacteria > BM002 > BM002 > BM002. Next base: position 678 of record PPDG01000079.1, read on the forward strand.
TGGCACGAAATAGCAAAGCCGAGTTTGACCTGAGAACCCATGGTGTACATGCTGCGCCACGCAAAATGACCCTTTATGGCTCACAAGAGACTCACAGTTCTGTGCAGAAAGCTATAGAACTCCTGGGACTGGGCAGTAACGCTTTTCGACAAATACCAGTCAATTCAGACTTTAAGATCGACATATCCGGACTGGAAACTGCCATCCTCGAAGACCGCCAGGAGGGATATCAACCAATTTGCATCATCGGCAACGCCGGGACTGTGAATACCGGTGCCATAGACGACCTGGATAGACTTGCTGACATCTGCCAGCGAGAAGGATTATGGTTTCACGTTGACGGTGCCTTTGGCGCACTCGCTGTCTTGTCTTCAGAACTGCGCCCCCTATTGGTGGGCATGGAACGGGCTGACTCACTTGCCTTTGACCTGCACAAATGGATGTACATGCCGTACGAGGTGGGCTGCGCCCTGGTTCGGCAAGAAGAGGATCACCGGAGAACTTTTTCGCTTACACCCGACTACTTGACTCATTCAGATCGCGGTCTGGCAGGTGGTTCAATCTGGTTCAGCGACTATGGTGTCCAATTATCACGTGGCTTCCGGGCCCTGAAGGTCTGGATGTCCATGAAAGAGCATGGCGCCCAAAAATATGGAAGATTGATCCAACAGAATGTTGACCAGGCTCGATACCTAGCCAGCCAAGTTGACGATATGAGTGAACTTCAGCTATTGGCTCCTGTACCCCTCAATATAGTGTGTTTCAGATTTGTGGCCGATAACCTTGACGACGAGTCTTTGAACGATCTTAACAAAGAACTTCTCATTGACTTGCACGAGAGCGGGGTGGCTGCACCGTCATATACTGTGATTGACGGTAAGTATGCCCTGCGCGTGGCGATTACCAACCATCGGAGCAAACGGGAAGACTTTGAAGTTCTAGTGAGAGAGGTGATACGCTTAGGCAGAAAATTGTTGCACTCCGGTTAATCTCGAAGACTCTGGTGATTTTTGAAAAAGATGCGATTTAGTGTTGATTGTTGGGCTAGTTGTTGATACCCTGCGTTGAAAGTTAAAGATTAGAGCAGTTATAGATTGTGGGGAAGAATTCATCAAAAAAGTGAGCATTTGTCACTCCAAATGCAATGATCGGTAGGAAATTCGTAATTTTAGCATAGATTCTAGCGGCTCCTGCAAAGTGCTAGGTTTGACATGGTTGGTATTTTTTTCATTTTTGCTTGCTACTTTTAAGGAATGCTTCTGCGACCCAACCCACCCTTTCTGTTGCTGCACCGGAGTAGACCCCTGCCCTGTAAAAGGACCAAGTGGTTGGTATGTTTAGAAGAACACAGGATCTCAAGGGCGGGGATTGCGCTTTTGGCCACTCTTCCTGGTGCTGGGGTGCAACTGCCAGAATATGACCCCATCGAGTGATTGCAGGAGAGAAGAAATGGCGCAGGCAAAAGCAGGGGATACAGTACGAGTTCACTATGAGGGACAATTGAGTGATGGGACTATCTTTGACTCTTCACTTGAAAGGGAACCAATAGAATTTATCCTAGGGCAAGACACGGTAATCCCAGGATTTGAACAGGCAGTAATCGGTATGGAAGTGGGGGAGTCTAAGGATATCTCAATTCCTCCAGAAGAGGGTTTTGGCGACTACAGTGAGGATTTAGTAGTTAATATTGAAAAAACCATACTTCCTCCTGACATTAATCCAGAGTTGGGTATGCAGCTGGAGGTTAGTTCAGAAGAAGAAGAAGAAACTTCAAGAGTTTTTACCATAGCAGACATTGCTGAAGACTCAATAACTTTAGATGGCAATCATCCACTTGCGGGCGCGGAAATCGCTTTCAAGATTGAGCTACTGGAAATTTTGTAGATCCCTTATTAGGATTTGTTTCCAAGGATCACCTCCCTTCTAATTGCGGCGGCTTTAGAATAGGGAACATTTTAACGCTTTATCCAAGGAGGTCAGAAACATGGCTGAAGGAACTGTGAAGTGGTTTAGTGAACGGAAAGGTTATGGTTTTATCGAGCAGGATGACGGCGGGGACATATTTGTTCACCATTCGTCCATCAACATGGCCGGGTTTAAAACTCTCAATGAAGGTGACCGGGTAAGTTTTGAGGTGGGAGAGGGCACGAAAGGTCCCGCAGCCCAGAACGTCACAAAGATTTAGTGGCAACAGATCCTTTGCCCGGATTCAAGTCAAAGAAAGGTGGCACAACTTGCATAGTTTTGAAAAAAGGCTCAAGCGACTCAAAAGGGACTTCCAAAGGAATGTTGGGCCTTCAATAAAAAGACACCGTTATTATTTGAGTAAAGGTGAGAGAAGCAGGCTGAAACACGAGAAAGCTATAAAGCGGTTGAACAAGAAGAGACGCAGAAGATCATACGGGTGATAAGGAGAAAAGGGAAGACCACGAAGTCTATAGTGATGAGCACCTTAAAAGTTCTTTAACTAGCCACACAAAGGTGTGTCAGCAATTGGACTTTTACACTTATTCTATGTCTTGACCCCTTAGCAGGAGATCATCTCCTGCTAAGGTATTAAATCCGGATCCTGGCTGCTCCATATTGTCCACAGACTCCCACTCGTACACCGTTGCAGGATTCTTACTGCAAACGTTCTCTCCTGGATTCCTCTGCCCCACCCTTAAGAATGCCAATTAGTGGATTTTTTTTACCAAGTCTATGAACTTCCTTGCCACGACTCTTCCATTAGCTCACGTTATAATTACAGCTAACTATCAGAAACTACAGTGAATTTCCGCAAACTCTCAAGCTGGTATGGTTCTTGTCTAACCTAACCCTGATATTTCACGAATTGCTGTCGCGAGACCGTGGAGAAGGGTGTGCCACCGGGCAACCGCAGGGGATTGGAGCCGAGGCGTACTTGAACAGTACGTCGCAGGGCCCGATACCCGAGGACGCCCGGAAGGACGCTCATATCCGCGGTCGCAGTAGGCAATTCGTGAAATATCAGGGTTAACTGTGTAATCCCACCATTCTCAACCCAAGATGGTCTCATGGAACGCAGGAAGCATATAACTTCGCATTTCGCTGGTACCAAAGCTGTTTTACTATTTTCATTGGCTATTTTTTCCTGGCAATACTCGACTATTCCCTCGTTTTCAGCGGTTGTAGCACCCCCTGCCAAAAAACATCAGGTTCGCGATGAGATCAGACCTGACGACC
>PPDG01000236.1 GCA_002899795.1 Desulfobacteraceae bacterium
ACGACCAAGACTGAACCCTAACGTTGCAAACCTGAACCGGCCAAAACCGCTAAACTCGCGCCAGAGTCCCGCCTTTGGCGGGACGCCCTTGCTCGCCCCGGCCAGGATCTCACGTGCGGTCAAGTACGCTTCGATCTGCCCGAGGCCACAACTGACTCACCCGGGCGCTTTTTTCCACAGTGCAGGTTCGCAACGTTAGGGCTAATTTCGGGCCTATGTTGCCCGCACGTTTGGCAAAAACAAGAGAGAAATTGTTACCATTCGGTTCCCCAAAAAAAATCTGGACTTTTAGACGGATTTACCCTATGTTGGGTTGGCTATCGTAAGTGAAACTTTTTACAACCTTCTGGGATGCTCAACTGGGCGTCCGTTGCATTCCATGCTGGGTAAAGAAACCCACAAAATCTTTGAGCAGCTCACCCTGGTGTCGCAATTGGGATTGACCATGGTGGGCTCCATCGGCCTTGGTTTTGCCATTGGTTACTTTCTGGACAAGTGGCTAGGCACCAAAGGCATTTTTCTTACTCTCTTCATCCTTTTGGGCATCGGCGGCGGTGGCTACACCGTCTATAGACAAATCAGGGAATTGGAGGATTCTGAAGAAGAGAATTCGTGAGATTTCGGTGCTCACACGTTGATTTTTTTGGTTATGGACGATTATGGGACGCTAAAGAAGGCTCTGATTAAGAAGGCACTGTTAATATCCCTAGCCGTTGCCTGTATTTTTCTAGTCTTAGATTTCAAATCAGCAGCCAAAGGTGTTGTCCTGGGCAGCCTTTTCAGCGTGGTGGAATTCAAGCTGATGGCACTACGCTTGGAGCGTCGCTTTGTCCACCAGGGCAGGGGCAGAGACTATTTTGGCCTGATTGGAAGATATTTTCTCCTTGCCATTCCCTTGATTGTCGCCCTCAAGTTGCCTTCCATCAACTTCTTTGCCACAGTGGGAGGCATCTTTGCGGTAAAGGGTGCTATTTTTTACCATGTCTTGATTAGTAACCGGCATTTATCAGTGAAGACGGAAGATAGTCCAAGTTAAGATTCCTAGGGTTGACGAGTAAACATGGAAAACATCGGCAAAGTTAGTCAATGGGTTTTCTACCTTGGCGATACGAAGCTGGTAGTCAACAATCACACACTCATAATGACCTGGGTGGTCATTGGTATTACCCTGTTATTTGCTTGGCTTGCCACCCGGAGCAGGAAGATGGTTCCGGGACCGTGGCAAATGATCGCCGAGCTTCTAGTGGACTGGTTTAAAGACTTGGTGCGTGACGCTTTGGGTGATGCCTATGAGGAACGTTACTTCCCGCTAATCTGCGCCCTGTTCATCTTCTTGCTTTTATGTAATTGGGTTGGGATTGTTCCGGGCCTCGAGGAGCCCACCAAGGATCTGAACACAACCCTTGGTCTCGGCGTTATGGGCTTCATTATTGCCCACGGAACGGCCATCAAGGTCAAGGGACTGAAAGAGTACATCAAAGAATACTTCGAACCGATGTTTTTTCTGGCGCCCCTGAACGTGGTGGGAGAAATAGCCAAAGTGGTTTCCATCTCCTTCCGTTTATTCGGCAATATCATGGGTGGCAGCATTATTATAATCGTGGTTTCCCATCTTATCTGGGGGCTGCTGCTGCCGCCTTTTCTGTACGGCTTTTTCGGCTTATTTGTGGGCACAGTTCAAGCCTTCGTCTTTATGATGCTCACATTGGTATATATCTCAGTGCAAATTAGGTGATGAAAGCAACATACTAAAAGGAGGATTTGATAATGGCAGTAGAAATTGCAGGCGCAGATTTGGTAAGGGCTGCAGCAATGTTAGGAGCTGGAATATCCATGGGGATTGGCGCTTTCGGACCAGGCGTTGGTGAAGGAATGGTCGCTGCCAAAGCTTGCGAGGCCATCGGCAGGAACCCGAGAGAAGCAGGTTTGTTGACCCGGACCATGCTGGTGGGGCAAGCTGTTTCAGAGTCCACAGGTATTTACGCGCTGGTGGTGTCGTTGCTGCTGATCTTCGTGGTGTAGGAGACTAGGAGACCTGCATGGACCTCACCGTTTGGGTCAAACTGGCGGCTTTTCTCGGAGCCGGCTTATCGATGGGCTTGGGGGCCGTTGGCTCGGGCAAAGGCGAAGGCTACGCGGCCATGAAGGCAGTTGAGGGAATGGGGCGACAACCGGGAGCTGCCGACCCCTTGCTTCGGACCATGTTGATAGGCCAGGCGATTGCCGAGAGTACAGGTATATATGGTTTGGTGGTGGCCCTTCTTCTCATATTTCGAGGATTCGGTGACGTGCACTTCATGCAGATTCCGGCCTTCATTTCCGCTGGTCTTTGTATGGGTTTGGGAGCAATGGGACCAGGGTTCGGCCTGGGCTTGGCAGCGGGGCATGCCTGCGAGGCAATAGCTCGCAACCCGGAAACCTCCACTATAATTCTGCGGAACATGCTCATAGGACAGGCAGTCACTGAGTCCACAGGTATTTACGCGCTGGTGGTTTCATTGCTGCTGATCTTTGTAGTCTGACCAGATTTGGGGTTGAGTGTTAGCTATTGCGCGTTAAAGTTAAGAACTCTTACCCGGTGAGTCACAATGGCTTCTACGCTTTCCAGTTGGGGGTGCAGCGCTAACTTCATTAATTAGGAATTTCGGTTCTTAAAATTTTAGGCACTTTAGTTCATTTTAGCTCACTTTAGTTCATTATCTCTTCAGGATGGTGCTATGGTTGAAATCAATCTTACCATTGTCATTCAGGTTGTGCAGTTCCTTATCCTGGTCTTCATTCTGAATCGTATCCTTTTCAGACCAATCAGCCAGGCAATTGAAGAGCGCGATGAGAAGATCTCTGCCTGGGAGGAAAAGACCCGCACCTTGCAAGAGACTGTTCGAATCAAAATTGAGAGCTATGAAAAGGAACTGGTAGAGGTGAGGGCGAAAGCTCAAGAAGAGCAACAGCAGCTTAGTAATGAACTCAAAGAGAGAGAAGAAGAGAAAGTGGGGGCGGTATTCGAGGAAGCGGCACAAATGGTGGCTTCGACCAAGCAGGCACTTCAAGAAGAGACAAAAAGGTTGGGGCAGGAGCTTCGCCGGCAGGCTGAGGAAATGGCACAAATGGTGGCGGAGAAGGTTTTGGGAAGAAAGGTGTCATGAGGATCAATCGAGGCAACAAGAGGCTGTGCTTTTTGCTTGTGAGCGTTCTGGTCTTAGCGCTTGTAGGAGGTCTAGCCCTTAGCGCTTTTGCCGCAGAAGAGCGCCAAGGCACAAGTAGCTTCAAGAAAACGTGGATGAAGATCTGGGAGGTACTCAATTTTCTGATCCTTGCCTTCCTGGTGTTCAAGCTACTCAGGGATCCAGTGAAAAATTTTTTTCAGGGCCGGACGGAGATGTTGAGGCAAAAGATTGCAGAGGCTGAAGGGGCCTCTATCGAGGCAGAGCGTGAGCTTAAAGAGGTAGAGAGCCGATTCGAAATGTTGGACGAAGAGATTCAGAGGCTTCAGCAGACCATCACCGAACAGGGTGAAAGGGGACGAGACAAGATAATCTCTGATGCTGAGCAAACTGCTGAGTACATGCTGGAGAAAGCCAAGTTTGAATCCGAAATGATGATGAGAGAGGCCAAAATTAGACTAAGGAGAGAAGTGACTAATGAAGCTGTGAGGTTAGCGGAGGAAAGTATTAAAAAAGAAATCGGCAAGAAAGATCAAGAGCGGTTGGTGGACGAATATTTGCAGGACCTCAAACAGGTGGCTACCTCATAAGGTAGAGAACCTCTTTCTGCCGGATTCCTCTAAGATTTGGTAGGATTTGATTGTTAGGGCGGGGTTATCCCCGCTTTTTTTGTTTGGGGATGGAGCATGGAGAAATACAGCTGGCAGCAGAAATCC
>PPDG01000481.1 GCA_002899795.1 Desulfobacteraceae bacterium
GAGATTAAGTTAAAAGAAACCCAACTTTTAGGCCACTTTTCTTAGCCCGGATATTTCATGAATGGCCTGCTGCGACCGCGGATATGACCGTCCTTCCGGGCGTCCTCGGGTGTCGGACCCTGCGACGTACTGTTCAAGTACGCCTCGGATCCAATCCCCTGCGGGTGCCCGGTGGCACAGACCTCTCCACGGTCTCGCGACAGCAATTGAAGCTCCCTGCAACAAGCTGCAGGGAATCTTCGAAATGTAAGGGATTTATTCCATTTTATTGTAGTTCGCTCGCTAACCCCGCAGTCCCGCTAAAGCGGGACGGGGAATGCGCTCGCTGAAGCATTTTCATGAAACATCCGGGCTAGGGGAAATAACCTTACCTGCTGTTAGGGACAAAACAAGGAGCATTAAGTTGAAATGCCCGCATTGCGGAGAATTGCTGGGTGAACTGACTTGTTCGGCCTGCAACCGATCTCTTCCAGAAAAGAGCCGTTACTGCTGCTGGTGTGGCGAAGAACTGGCAGGGGCTGCGGAGGTCAGCGAAGACCCGGAGTTGGCTACTGAGGATGACGCTGAGGGGCCCATAGATCTTGCCAGCAGAAAACTTTGCAGCGATGGTACCTGCATCGGAGTAATTGGACCTGACGGGCGCTGCAAAGAGTGCGGCAAACCATACACCGGAGAGCCGGAGCCGGAGGATGAGCCGGAGGATGAGCCGGAGGATGAGCCGGAGCCGGAGGAGGTGAAGGAGGAGCATTGAGCCAGCACCATCTCCGCATAACATTAAGTGACACATTATCCATAGTGAGGCCCTAGATGTATGAACTGAAAATCATAACAGAGTTTTCTGCTGCACATAATTTGCGAAATTTCCGGGGTAAGTGCGAAGCTCTGCATGGCCACAATTGGAAGGTGGAAGTCGTGGTCAGCGGCAAGGATTTGGACAGCAGCGGCGTAATTCTGGACTTCGCGGAAGTTAAGAGTGCCACCGGTGAAATCATGTCAGATATCGATCACAAATACCTCAATGACTTACCTTTCTTCATAGAGCATAATCCGTCTTCTGAAAACATAGCCCGTTATATATTCCAGCGCTTGCAGGAAAAGATCGAAGATAAGCGGGTGCGGGTCAAGCGGGTGACCGCCTGGGAGTCCCAGGATGCTTGTGCAACCTACATGGGTGAATCCGCTGCCCCAGTTAGCTAGCTGGATTCCCGTTCCTGAAGCTCGGCGCGGAATCTCTCCACCTGTTCCAGGTAATAGGAACGATTGCCTGTCGCGGCTGCCAGAGCTTCCTCTGCCGTGGCTAAAGCCTTCCTTGCTTGACCATTGACGTGATACGCCTCTGCGAGGGTATCCAGGATATGGGATTCCTGAGAGCTGGCTGCCGCTTTCACAGCCAGGTCAAGGGCCCTCTCTGGTTGGAGAAAGGATCTTTCCTTGCTCGTTGCCAATACCCAGGCCAGGTTGTTCAGAATTTCAGGGTTGTCCGGGTCAAGTTCCAAAGCGCGCTCCAGATGGCGAACTGCTTCTTGCGGTTGATTTCGGGTGTAGTAAAGGGTTCCAAGGCTCGACAGAAGTAGAGGATTCTCCGGCTCAAGCTGTACCAGGCTGGTGAGCATTTTGTAGTTTAACTGTTCATTTAAATTCTTACCTACTGCCCCGGAATGAAACAAATAGCCAAGGGCTCCCACCGCAATTAATCCCACCAAGTAACCAGCCAATGCTCTCCTGAGTTTGAGGCGATGCTGTCTCAATAGCGACGGGTTTCTGGCGGAAGCCGCAAGGAAGTCAACACGTTGCTTGATGCTGAAATGATGCCAACTGGGCACATCCCTGACGTTGCCACTATGAAAAGCTACTTTTTCCAGGGCCGAAATAAGCGGATACCCTCTTCCCATCACAGTAAAAACATAAAGATCAGCTTGACGTTCGAAGTTGCGGATAAAAAAGCCGAAGAGGAAGCGGAAATAAAAGACCAGCAAAAGCAGCAGAGGAAGGGTGGAGAGCATGGAAATCAGGGTAAGAAATTCAGAGTCACTCCGTCTCAGAAGCGCTAATGGCAGATCGCTGGCGAGCACCAGCAGAAAGGAAAGGGTCGAGAGGGGAAAAGCAAGGACAAGGTAGCCCAGCAGAAATATAAGGTAGAAGAAGAGATGTTTTTCTTTTACGTGACCCAGTTCATGGGCCAGAACTGCTCGCAATTCATCGTCGTCGAGAACGTTAAGGAGGCCCTCTGTTACCAGAAGATAGCGGCAGTGGCGATGGAGCCCCATGACTCCAGCAGTGATAAAATCAGCGCCAGGACCAGGCCAGATAACAATCTCTCGAACTTGGAATTTCTCATCCTGACAAAACTTTTCTATGAGTGATCTGCTCACACCCGAGGCCAATGGTCGGCAACCCCACATACGTACTACAAGCGGTGGCGCAAAAATCATGAAGATGACCAGTAAGAGAGCAAAGAAAAGGAGCTGCCCCAGAGGAGTGTTGAGTTGGTCGTGGAGCGAGCCAACAGGGAGGAGCTGTAAAAGATCAAAGCTGCCTGAGATAAGTAACCAGGGCAAAATGATGGCAAGATTAAATTTGAGATTGGCAGCTACTACGGCAGATGGGGAGCAGGTGCTGGTAGAGAAGCGACAATGGCATTGATAGCTGTAAAACCAAACAATGGTCACGTGCAGTAGAAATAAAGCTAGCGCCGCCAACCCCTGCAGGGTAAAACTACCCCTGATGAGGGCGACTGAGGTCAGATAATATTTGATGTCGAGCAGGTAGATATCAAGACAGAAAAAGAGGAAAGCCAGGAGCGATTGTCGGCTCACGGTTCGATGATAGAGTACCGCCAGATGGGGGCCGGCCGAAACGGCCGACATCCGTGCTGCCAGCCGTCTGAAGACCTGCCTGTTGATAAGAGCAAACAGTGAAAGGAAGGTGAGAGTGGCGAGAAGAGTGAGATAAAGAGAGAGCCGTGGAGTCGGCGACGGCTGCTGGGTGGAGAAGATAAGTAGAACTACTATGAAATATATAAAGTTCGTATACATTCAGGAGTGTCCGTTGTCAGTAGTCAGTGGTCAGTAGGCTAGCATAGGGCACAGAGAGTTCTAAATGCCTAAAATACTCTTAAATCTGAAATCCCAAATCCCAAGCACCAAATTACAAATAAATCTCAAATTCCAATATTCAATGACCCAAACATATTTGGGTTTCTCTTTTTTTAAGACGATATGGAAGTTTGGAATTTTGAAACTGGGGACCCGCCCGCAGGGTGGGGAGTCCAAGCGAAGCGCGGACAATTTCGGTCATTGTTATTTTTTTGTTATTTGGGTTTTGTGATTTGTAATTTCCATGTTTCAATCTGCAATCTGCAATCTACAATCTCTCAATTTAAGGTTCTGGAGCATGTTCCAGAATCCGTTCTATTGCTTTTTGATCTTCGGGAGTCAAGGTTTGTCCATTTTTTTGGACCAACTTCCAAGCAGCCAGTACTGCCGGGATGATTCGGGCGGGGGCGTGATCATAGTATTTCTGCAAAGTCCGGACCCGCTGTCCGCTTTCCCAGAGATGGCGGAAGCGACCCGCCTGATCCGGATGGCTGTCGTCCAGATTCAGGGAGGAAAGCGTAATGGTCCTCCATTCCTGAGGCAAGAGATTGGCACCCACCGAAACGACACCACTAGCACTGGGTCGCTCAAGGAAACCGCGTTCCCCACCATCATAGACGAGAAAGTTGGGCTGACCCCGAACGGCCCGCTGGTAATTCAAGCCTCGTCCAAGGTCACCACGATGCACAAGTCCAGCCAGTCGAGGCTCCTGGGCTAGTTTTTTCAAAATAGCTGTTCGAATGTTGTTACGTTTGGTCTTGTTTCC
>PPDG01000377.1 GCA_002899795.1 Desulfobacteraceae bacterium
CCAAATCCGCAATCTGAAATCCCCAATCCCAAATCCCTAGATTCCCCCATTATCTATCCAGAGAGCCAATTCCTGCAGATTTTGAAGGATCATACCTCGGAGGTGATATTCAAAAGGTCGTCCCTTCCACCCTCGAGCTAAGCTCGCTTCCAGGTAATAGTGGATCCGAGTTCCGTTCCCTCCTGATTCGGGATCTACCCACCAGTGGCCACTAAAGGAAGTAAATGAGCCGAGACGCTGGTTGAAATAGAGAAAGGGTCTCTCCTCCACAACCTCCATGACCAATTTAAAAGTCAATGGTAATAGGGAGGTCCCCACTGTTGCCGTCTGTTCCACCAACTGATGGTTTCCGTTTCTCTTGAGGATTCTGCTCCGCTTCAAACCACTCAGGTGCGCCTCCATCTCCTCAAATGAGGTTAGAACCCGCCAGGTACGCTCCAGCCCTGCCTGGACGGTCATCTCCGCCAATATTCCTCCGTCCTGGCGCCGAAGTGAAATGCAGTTATCCAATCTCTGAACCATAGCTTTCTTCTGATCCCATATTTTCAACTGCTACCAACTCTGGACACGACCTGTCCTTCGATCTTGGCCGTGAACATGGTTGGCGCTAACAATGCCCAAGGCCAATTTTCTTGTCAAGGTAATTTTAATGGCCCGCTGTGCGCGGCAGGCTCAAGGCCCAAGGCACAGGGCACAAGGAAAAAACAATAAAAGAAAACTTATCTTCTCCTTATGCATTACGTCTTGCGCCTTATGTCTCATCTTTAAATTAAGATTATCAGCAAATTTTTCCTATATTTTTTCACTAAAAGTTGAAAAAGTGATTTTTTGTACTTGAAATTTTTTATTTAATGAGTAAATTGCTCTATATTAGCACTCATTACTGGTGAGTGCTAACAAGCAGGGACCACAGGCCCACATCCCACAGAATAAACATCAGACCGCACCCTCATGGAGTGCAATAACAAAAGGAGAGTGATTGATGAAGTTGAGACCACTGCACGATCGGGTTATTGTCAAACGAGTCGAGGAGGAGGATAAGACCTCCGGCGGGATTATCATCCCTGACGCTGCCAAGGAAAAGCCTCAACAGGGAAAAGTGATTGCCGTTGGCAAGGGTAAAATCCTCGAAAGTGGCAAGGTCAGTCCACTAGCTGTTAAGAAAGGTGACCGGATCCTTTTCGGCAAGTACGCGGGGCAGGACATCAAGGTCGATGGCGAAGAACATCTGATCATGCGTGAGGACGATATACTTGCCATAATCAAGTAAGTTCGAGGCTGTCGTCCTCGACAACTAGGAGGGAATAGTTCAATGAGTGCAAAAGAAATTAAGTACGACAGCGCGGCCAGGGAAAAAACTATGAAAGGGATTAACACCCTGACCGATGCCGTAAAGGTAACCCTCGGACCCAAAGGTCGCAATGTACTCCTGGAAAAATCATGGGGTTCCCCCACCATTACCAAAGACGGGGTGACTGTGGCCAAGGAAATCGAACTCGATGACAAGTTCGAGAACATGGGCGCCCAGATGGTGAAAGAGGTGGCCAGCAAGACCTCGGATGTGGCCGGCGACGGTACCACCACAGCCACCATCCTGGCACAGTCAATCTATCATGAAGGCTCCAAACTGGTGGCAGCGGGTCACAATCCCATGGCTCTCAAGCGTGGCATTGAAAAAGCCGTTGCTGCTATAGTGGCAGAGCTCGAGAAACTGAGCAAGCCCACCAAGGACCAAAAAGAAATCGCCCAGGTTGGAACCATCAGCGCCAACAACGACGCAACCATAGGCAACATCATTGCCGAGGCCATGAACAAGGTTGGCAAAGAGGGTGTCATTACGGTGGAGGAAGCCAAGGCCATGGAGACCTCCCTGGAGGTGGTGGAAGGCATGCAATTTGACCGGGGCTACATCTCGCCCTACTTCGTCACCGACCCCGAACGCATGGAAGTGGTGCTGGAGGATCCCTATATTCTTACCCACGAGAAGAAGATCGGCACTATGCAGGACCTGCTCCCTCTTCTCGAGCAGGTTGCCAAGATGGGCAAGCCGCTCTTGATCATTGCCGAGGACATTGAGGGAGAGGCGCTGGCCACATTGGTGGTGAACAAGCTGCGTGGGACCTTGAAGGTGTGTGCGGTGAAGGCCCCTGGTTTTGGCGATCGGCGCAAGGCCATGCTGGAAGATATTGCCATTCTCACCGGTGGTCAGGTGATTTCAGAGGACTTGGGCATCAAGCTTGAGAGTGTGACCGTCAATGATCTGGGTTCGGCCAAAACTCTGCGGGTTGACAAGGACAACACCACTATCGTGGATGGTGGTGGAACCCGGAAGGACATTGAGGGCCGAGTAAAACAGCTCCGCGCTCAGGTTGAAGAGACCACTTCTGATTACGACCGCGAGAAACTCCAAGAGCGTTTAGCTAAACTGGTTGGCGGTGTGGCGGTGATCAACGTTGGGGCGGCCACGGAGACTGAGATGAAAGAAAAGAAGGCACGGGTGGAGGATGCTTTGAACGCCACCCGGGCTGCGGTTGAAGAAGGTATTGTCGCCGGTGGCGGCGTGGCCCTGCTTCGCTGCGCTCCAGTCTTGGAGAAGTTGCAAGTCCAGGCTGAGGAAGCTTTCGGTGTGAATATCGTCAAGCGGGCCCTGGAGCAGCCAGTCCGGCAGATCGCTGATAATGCCGGACATGAGGGCTCAGTTGTGGTTGACCGGGTCAAGAACGAAAAGGGATCCGTCGGTTTCAATGCTGAGACCGAGAAGTATGAAGATCTTGCAAAAGCAGGTGTGATAGATCCTACCAAGGTGGTGCGTTTTGCCCTGCAAAACGCTGCCAGTGTAGCGTCACTACTCCTGACCACTGAAGCAATGATAGCTGAAAAACCCAAGAAAGAGTCAGCTATGCCGGCAATGCCGGGAGGTGGGGGGATGGAAGGTATGTATTAGATCATTTCAGCAGGTGGGAAACGGGCTCAGGCGCCCGGGCTTTAACTTCCGGATTGCCTGGGCCCTTTTATTTAGCTGTCAGCGATCAGGTGTCGGGTGTCAGGTGTCCCCGCTGCCGCTTCGCTTCAGACGGGATTTCCGCTTCGCTCCAACAGGCTGTCAGGAAAAAGAAACATAGAAGCTGAAACCTGAACACTGAAACCTTAGTTATTGTGATTTATGATTTCAGACCTGCCCTGTGAGATTCCACCTCTTTTATATTTTGAATATCGAAACTGGGGACCCGCCCGCAGGGTGGGGAGTCCGAAGGACAATATCGAACAAGGAATTTCGAACAGCAGAAGTTATTAAAAGAAATATAAAAATGTTTTTCACTTAGATATTCTGCGGTTCCTTGTTCTGCGGTTCTGCGGTTTATATTTTCAACAACTTGATAGCTGGCAGCAAATGGAAAACGACTAGGCAGTAGCCACTTTTCCCTTGCTTCCTTCAAGCTTCTCGGCTATAAATGCTTGTTTCGAGGAGGATAACTATGGCTCGAGTCACAATTGAAGATTGTCTTGAAAAGGTTAACAATCGTTTCTTGCTGGTACATCTTGGTGCCAAGCGGGTTATTCAGCTTCGCAAAGGAGCACCCGTCTTGGTAGACGCACCCAAGAACAAAGAGGTTGTGCTGGCGCTGAGGGAAATCGCTGCTGGAGAGATCAGTTTTGACAACATCGTCAAGATCGACCAAGATGAGGTTGTCGTCCAAGCTGTGGAGGACCCTCCTGAGGCTGCTGAAGCCGGCACCCCTGCTAAGGAGACCGTAAAGGAAGCTGCACCCCCCGAGGAAGATGAATCGAGCGGAGACGAGCAGGCTAAAAAAGCCGTTGAACAAGAAGATAG
>PPDG01000193.1 GCA_002899795.1 Desulfobacteraceae bacterium
AAACTCGTAAACATTTGATTATAGAAGCAGTTCCTTACCCTGTCAAGGGAAACCTCCCCAGGAGCTGTCCCGTTTTTTCTATCTCTTCAGCATTGATCAACCCCATCTGCGCCCTTTCTCGCCCCGGCCAGGATCTCACGTGCTGTCAAATACGCTTCGATCTGCCCGAGGCCACATCTGACGCATCCTGACACTTTTTTCCACGGTGCAGGTTGGCAACGTTAGGGTTAATTTCGGGCCTATGTTCCCCGCACGTTTGGCAAAAACAAGAAAGAAATTGTTACCGTTCGGTTCCCCAAAAAAAATCTGGACTTTTAGACGGATTTACCCTATGTTAGGCTGGCTGTCGTAAGTGAAACTTTTTACAACCTTCGAGAATGCTCAAATAGGCAACCTTGGCACTCCATGCTGGGTAAAGAAACGCGCAAGATTTTTGAGCAGCTCACCCTGGTTTCGCAATTAGGCTTGACCATGGCCGGCTCCATCGGCCTTGGTTTTGCCATCGGTTTCTATCTTGACAAGTGGTTGGGAACCCGGGGCATTTTTCTAACACTTTTTATCCTTCTCGGCATCGGCGGTGGTGGTTACACTGTCTATCGGCAGATCAGGGAATTAGGGGACTCTGAATCTGAAGAAGAAAAGACGTGAGATCTCAGCGGTTACGTGTCTTTCAGTTCATTGGCCATGAGCGATTACGCGACGCTAAAGAAGACTCTGGTTAAGAAAGCTCTGTTGTTATCCTTGGCCGCTGCCTGTATTTTCCTGGCCTTAAATCTCAAATCAGCAGCCAAAGGTATTGCGCTGGGCAGCATTGTCAGCGTGGTGGATTTCAAGCTGATGGCACTGCGCTTGGAGCGACGGTTTACTCGGCAGAAGAGGGCCAGAGACTATTTAGGCCTTGTTGGTCGATTTTTCTTGCTTAGCATTCCACTGGTTATCGCTATCAAGCTCCCTTCCATCAACTTCGCTGCCACGGTGGGGGGCATCTTTGCGGTGAAAGCTGCAATCTACTACCATTTTCTGATAAGTAATCGTCACCTATCAGCTAAGACAGAGGAAAAGCCAATCTAGAACCACTTATCACTGAAGAGCCGCTATGGAGAATATCGGGAAAGTTAGTCATTGGGTTTTCCACCTTGGCGATACACGGCTAGTGGTAAATAGCACTACACTCATGATGACTTGGGTGGTCATAGGGTTAGTCTTGGCGTTCGCCTTGATCGCCACTCGCGGCCGAGCTATGGTCCCGGGCCCATGGCAGCAATTGGCAGAGTTTCTGGTGCAGTGGTTCCGAGAGCTGGTGCGCGACGCCCTGGGAGAAGCTTATGAGGAGCGCTATTTCACACTTATATGCGGAATGTTCATCTTCTTGCTGTTATGCAATTGGGTTGGAGTCTTGCCCGGCTTGGAGGAGCCCACCAAGGACATAAATACTACCTTGGGTCTCGGTATCATGGGCTTTATTATCGCCCACGGGACCGCTATCAAAGTAAAGGGGTTGAAACAGTATCTAAAGGAATATTTTGAGCCGATGTTTTTCCTTATGCCGCTGAACGTGGTGGGCGAAGTGGCAAAGGTTATATCCATTTCCTTCCGTCTGTTTGGCAACATCATTGGCGGCAGTATCATTATTGTTGTGGTTACACACCTGGTGTATGGCTTGTTATTGCCGCCGTTCTTATACGGCTTTTTCGGTTTGTTTGTGGGCACAGTGCAGGCCTTTGTTTTCACGATGCTCACCCTGGTATATATCTCCGTGCAGATCAGGTGATGAAAGCAACATACTAAAAGGAGGATTCGATAATGGCAGTGGAAATCAGTGGAGCAGACATAGTCAGGGCAGCGGCGATGCTGGGAGCCGGGATTGCCATGGGCATTGGTGCCTTCGGCCCTGGATTGGGCGAGGGAATCGTTGCTGGTAAAGCGTGCGAAGCTATCGGCAGAAACCCAAGAGAGGCTGGCTTGTTGACCAGAACCATGCTGGTGGGTCAGGCGGTCGCAGAATCCACCGGGATCTATTCTCTGGTGGTGGCTCTACTGCTGATCTTTGTGGTGTAAGGGACTAGGAGATCTGCATGGAGGTCACCGATTGGGTCAAGGTTGCGGCATTCGTCGGGGCCGGACTTTCCATGGGGTTAGGAGCGTTCGGTCCAGGCCTGGGCGAGGGCTATGTAGCCAGCAAAGCCGCTGAAGGTATGGGGCGGCAGCCGGGTGTGTCCAATGATTTGCTGCGCACCATGCTGGTTGGCCAGGCCGTTGCCGAGTCCACCGGAATATACGCGCTGGTGGTGGCCCTGCTCCTGCTCTTTCAGGATTTCAGTGCAGCGAGTTTTATTGATATTCCGGCATTTCTTGCTGCGGGGCTGTGCATGGGGCTGGGGGCAATGGGCCCGGGAATAGGCGAGGGTATTGTGGCTGGTGCCGCCTGCGAAGCCATCGCCCGCAACCCGGAGACCTCACCGGTGGTCATTCGTACCATGCTGGTTGGCCAGGCCGTTGCCGAGAGTACAGGAATTTACTCTCTTGTTGTGGCCCTGTTGATGATCTTCGTAGTCTGACCAGATTTAGGGTTACGTGTTGTCAGTTGAGTGTTTTTAAGGTTAAGAAGACTTACCCGGTAAGCCTCAGCGGCTTCTATACCTTCCAACTGGGGGTGCAGCACTAAGTTTATTAGTTGGAAATTTTTTTCAAAACTTTAGGCACTTTAGTTCATTTTAGCTCACTTTAGTTCACTATCTCTTCCGGATGGTGCCATGATTGAAATCAACCTTACAATTGTGATTCAGGTTCTGCAGTTTTTGATCCTCATTTTCATCTTGAATCGGCTGCTTTTCAAACCTATTAGTCAGGTTATGACTGAACGCAAGGCGAAGATCAGCGCCTGGGAAGAGAAGACTCAGAAGTTGAAGGAGAGTGCTCGGATGCAGTTGGAGACGTATGAGAACCAGCTCAGAGAGGAGAGGGCTCAAACTCAAGAGAGGCAAGAGCAGTTGACCAAAGAGCTCAAGAAGAAAGAGGAAGAGAATTTACAGACGGTATCTGAGGAAGCAGCCGGGCTAGTAGCTTCGGCCCAGCAAGCACTCGTAGAAGAAACGGAGCGATTACGGTTGGAGCTTCGCCACCAGGCAGTGGAACTGTCACAGATTTTGGCAGAGAAGGTACTGGGAAGAAAGGTGTCATGAGCATATATCGGAGCAACAAGAGGTTGCGCTTCCTTTTGGTTAGCGTTCTTGTGATCACGGTGGTGGGCTGCCTGGCACTGACAGCTCTTGCCGCAGAAACCGAACAAGGGCCGAGTAGCTTTAAGAAAATCTGGATGAACAGCTGGCGCGTCCTCAACTTTTTGATCCTCGCCTATTTCCTGGTCAGGCTGTTAAAAAAACCACTCAGCAGTTTTTTCCAGGAGTCCGCCCGGGTGATTCGCGAACAACTTCAGGGGACCGAGCAGGCCTGCCAGGAGGCTGAGCAGGAGTTGCAGGAGATGGAAAATCGCCTTGAGGCGCTTGACCAAGAAATCCAAAAACTTCAAGATGGTATTGGCGAGCATGGCCAAAGGGAACGCGACAAGATCATCGCAAACGCTAGACAAACCGCTGAGCAGATGCTGGAGAAGGCCAAACTTGAGGCCGCTTATAGTGCTCAGCAGGCCAAGAACCAGCTCCGGCTCGAAGTAATTGATGAGGCGGTGAGGATGGCTGCGGAGAGCGTACGAAAGGCGATCGCAAGCGGTGATCAAGAACGGCTGGTCAATGAATATCTGCAAGACTTGAAGCAGATGCCTAGTTCATCTAACTAGGTCTCCACCAAAGATTTTGTGGAGAAGGCTATT
>PPDG01000470.1 GCA_002899795.1 Desulfobacteraceae bacterium
AAGCCGCAGCGGAAACCCTGTCCCATGGCCGCCGAGGAGTCCTTCTGGTAGACCAGGGCGGCATCGTTGAGCACGTATTTCTCAAGTGCCTCGGCGAGGGCTAGGTAGTCGTCCGAGGGGATTGGGTACACGGAAGAAAAGACCACCGGCTTCACCTGCCTGAACCCGGGCAGGGGTGCCGGAGCCGGGTCGGCGTCCAGGGTTATGGTGTCGCCGATGCGGGTGGCGCTCACCGTCTTGATCCCGCAGATGATGTAGCCCCCAGCCCCTGCTGGGAGTTCGCTTCGTGGCTCTCGCTGCAAGCGAAAGATACCCACCTCTTCAACCCTGTACGTTGCCTGGTTGGACATGAGCCGGATGGTGTCCCCGGGTCGCACCGTGCCGTCGAAGACGCGGCAGCTGATGATCGATCCCCGAAAGGGGTCGTAATTGGCGTCAAAAATGATTGCGGAGAGCGGTTTGTCGACGCTTCCCTTCGGGGGCGGGATCCGCTCTACAATGGCCTCGAGGACTTCCTCGATGCCCAATCCCTCCTTGGCAGAGCAGAGGAGGACCTCTTCCGGGTCGAGGCCGAGTTCCCTGTCGATCTGCACCTTGACCCGCTCCACATCGGCTGAGGGTAGATCGATTTTGTTGATGACCGGGATGATGGTGAGGTCGTGTTCCATGGCCATATAGACGTTGGCCACGGTCTGGGCCTCCACGCCCTGGGAGGCGTCCACCAGCAGCAGCACACCCTCGCAGGAGGTCAGGGCCCGGGACACCTCGTAGGAGAAGTCCACGTGCCCGGGGGTGTCGATCAGATTGAGTTCGAAGTCTTGCCCGGCCCAGCTGGTGTAGGGCAAGGTGATGGTGTGGCTTTTGATGGTAATGCCGCGTTCACGTTCCAGATCCATAGTATCCAGGACCTGGTCCCGGAAATCCCTGTCGCTTATGAGACCGGCGTGCTGGATGAAGCGATCGGCCAGGGTGGACTTGCCGTGATCGATGTGGGCGATGATGCTAAAGTTGCGGGTCTGGCTCATGGTCCTCCGGTTCGGGAACGGGCGGCAAACAGGCGGCTCGACCTGGCGCCGGCGCCCGGCGTCGTCTCCCTGCCCAATAGTCCGGGTCAAAGAAAATTGAAGCCTCTTGTTCAAGCGGCCTCATTCAGCCACGGGATTTTCCGCCCCGGGGATCGGGCGGCCTCGATTGCGGGGGCGAGTTGATCATGTATCCCAATCGGGCGAGGAAGTCAATCCGGGTAACACCAGGAGTGTTCCCCTTTTTACAGAAATCCGGACCGCAGACGTGATCCACTTATAAAAAACCCCCACTGGCTAGGGCCAATAACCAATGGGGGTTAGAATCCAAAGTAGGTATCAGACAAGGAGGTTGTCTGCCTTCAATTGCTTGAATTATCCTACTTACCTAATAGATAATCACGCGACTGCCCATGTCAAGGGGACTCAAAAGGAAAAGTGAAGAAAGTTTAAAAAGCGGTAGTCGGCAAGCAGTAAGGGGTAAATCGTTGAAGTCGCTGAAACCGTTCAAATCGTTAAAGGCGTGGAAGTCGTCTATCACAGAGGTCAGAAGTCGGAGATCAGAGATCGGCTTTACCCCTGACTTCTGACGTCTGATCTCTGACCTCTGATTTCTGCCCGCTGCCCTCTACCGATTACAACAAATGACAGCGAAGCGTAGTGACCTCATGACGCCGAAGGCATATGACGGCGTAGCCAGCTCCGCTGAAAGGTTCTTAAGTAGAGGATAAGATACGGGGGCGAGTTTATTTTATTGGAGAGCGCCGAACCTCTTTAATGGCTCTGCAGTCGTTTGGCTCCAGCCATTTCGGCAGATAGCTAATCCCGAGTGACTGAGCAAACTGGTATCTGGCACAGTCCAAGTATGCGCCGTGACAATATTTTTCGAGCAATTCAAATTCCACAGACGCTGGGCTTATATCACTCCTGTAGAACCAGCATCCGTTACAAATCTCGCAGCGAGGCATTTCGTCATCCCTAACTCTTGGCACCGAAAGGTTATAATCTCCACACAGTATTGAAAAAGGTGCAAGGGACATGCCTACTACTGCTGCTCGATGATGTTTTTAGCGAGTGTATAGTTATTTTGCTTCGACCACGGACCTCACTGCGGTGAGACCCGACCCACCCTTCTCTAAATCCAGTCGTTCAGCATCACACCGATACCGATACGGTTTACACTGTGATCGTAGTCAACGAGGCTTTCTCCATAGCCGTTAAAGTACTGCGCGTATAGCCTCAGGTTAGTCATAATCGGATAGCTCCATCCGAGTTCCACAGCTCCCCTGTTATTTTGCCGCAGATTGTTACGGAGCATGAACGAAAAAACATGCCCTTTCAGCTGGTATCCGCCAAAGAGCTCACCGTATCCCATATACTTTTCAATATTGGGATTGTCATCGTCATCCTCATCCTCAGGAATCCGGTACCAGGGTTTTAGGGCGATGAAAAAGTTGCCTCGGTCGGCTGCAAGGACGGCAAATACGCGGTTCCAGCTTCGTGAAAGCTCTCCCCCTTTTCCGTTTGACTCGTGGTTAAATCCGAAGGTAATGAGTCGGTTCCTGAGTCCAAGCACATTGAAATCCGTATCAAACTTGAAAAATACCTCAGGTTCGTAGTTGGTTTCTCTGAAAGGTGAAGACAACTCCTTATCGTAAAGCTGCCAGAATGAGAGCTGCGTGTACCCAAAAAAAAGGTCACCGTTGCCCCAAAACATTTTCTCCCACAGTAGCACTTTGAAGCTGAGCTGAAATTTTACCTCAATATTACTTGGCTTATTTTCACCGGCAGAATTATACGCTTCCCTATTTGAATTGCTGTTATAAGCCAGAGGGAGAAAATAATTTTGCCGATGCGTGCTTAATGAAAAGATTCCGGTCCCTGCCCTTTTCTCTTCCCTTTCACGCCTTTTAAGGACAGACTCTTCCTCCTTTACCGAGGTGTCTGCAGCTTCTTCCGGTGTCGACACCGCCTCACTGGCCGCATCAGGTGCGGTGCCTTCTTGCTCGGCTCGACATGGTGAACTAAGAGAAATAACGGTAACGGCTATGGCGCAGAAGGTGGCGAAAAAGAACAGCAGATACTTCTGCCGCAGCGCGGTGAACGGTAAACGGTAAGCAGTGAGCAGTGAGCAGTAAGAGGTAAACGGTAAACAATTCATCTGTTTCACTAATTTTCTAATTCTCTAATTAGCTAGAATCTTGTCTTTGTCAAGAGATCAGATATCTTGGCTCATCAAGGTGTGACTGTTTGCAGTGAGGGCAGCGACCTGGACGGGTGAAGCGCTTGCGGTCTTTAAAAACGTATCCACATCCCAGGCACTGTGCTGGTTGGATAATGAGTTTCTGCTTCTGTACTGCTACAGAACGGGCAATATGAGGCAGATGCTCATAAACTTCTTTCTCACGAATTCCTATCGCCTGGGAAAGTTCCCTGGCACTCATCTCTTTTTCGGTTAATAGCACGATCATCTGCTGTCGGATCGTTTCCATGTTGTCAAATCGTAAACGGTAAGCGGTAAGCCCTTCGACAGGCTCAGGACGCTTCGCGCAGTAGACGGTAAAGGGTAATCTGTGAATAACTGATCTCTTTGACTAATTTTCTAATTCTCTAATTTTCTAATTAACCAACCTGCCTTCTGTCTTCTACCTCTTACAACAAATGACAGCGAAGCGTAGTGACCTAATGACGCCGAAGGCATATGACGCGAAGCTCGATTAGAGCTAAGCGCTGCTGCCTCCTGCCAGCCTGTCCTGAGCTTGTCGAAGGGCTGTATTTC
>PPDG01000142.1 GCA_002899795.1 Desulfobacteraceae bacterium
CTCTGAACCGAATAGCCCTGAGTTCCTCGGCACCTTGGAGTTCTATCCCGAAGAAGGTAAATATCACTACGACGGACACCGTCCCTGCGGCATCAGGTTTTCCCCTGAAGACACCAGAAAAAGTGATGGACGCTGTCCCAAGTGCAACCGCAAGGTGACCGTGGGGGTTCTGCACCGGGTGGAGAAACTGGCCGACCACCCTTCCGGAAGGCGATCACCTGGAGCACGCCCATACAAATCCATAATTCCCTTGATAGAAATTATTGCCGAAGTGGAGCAGGTCGGGACCAACAGTAAGAGGGTAAACGGAGCTTACCTAGACCTTCTAAGCAAACTGGGAAACGAGTACCATGTGCTGGTGGAGGCAGAACTGAAAAGTATCCGCCGGTCTGGTTCAGATCTCCTGGGCGAAGCCATAAGCCGGGTGCGCTCAGGGCAAGTGGGTATCCAACCAGGCTACGACGGCGAGTTCGGCACCATTCGCCTAATTGACAGCCAAGAACGCGCACAGATCTCCGGCCAGTTGAGCCTTTTTGAAGCTAAAAGGTAAGCAATTTTAGAACCATCCCCTCAGCCGTTTACCGGTTACTGTTTGGCAAATGTTTTGCGCTCTTTCCTTCGCCATCTTCGCGTCCTGCATGGATTCATCTTCCTTTGGGGAGTAGTTCGAGCATGCTAGAACATCTCAACGAAGCTCAACGGCTGGCGGTTGAACACACCGAAGGGTCCCTTCTCATTCTCGCCGGTGCTGGAACCGGCAAGACCAGAGTGCTTACGCATCGAATAGCTTATCTCATTGAGAACAAGATCGTTGAACCAAGACAGGTTATGGCGGTTACCTTTGCCCGCAAGGCCGCATTGGAAATGACTACTCGCCTGGAGGCTCTGTTGTCTCAACCCTCCTGGGTCCGTGAGATCCGCATGGGTACCTTTCACTCCGTCTCTGGCTCTCTGCTCCGCGAGAGCACAGACGCAGCAGCAAAATTGGAACTCATGTCTGAGGCTGACCAGATGAACCTTATCAAAGAGGTCCTCAAACAGCACTCCCTGTCAGGACCTGAGTGGCAGCCCCTCGAGGTAATCCGCAAGATCTCTTTGGCCAAGGGCCGGCTCCTCTCGCCCGATGATCTGGCCATAGACAACGATAGTAAGCTCGCCACAGTGTACCGCCTCTACCAGCACACCCTGGAAAAGGACTATTTGCTTGACTTCGACGATCTGATTAGTAGACTCGTCTTTCGCTGGGAGGCCGAACCTGCACTACTCTCTCGCCACCAGAAGCTTTTTCGGTTCATTCTGGTAGACGAATTCCAGGATGTAAACGAGGCTCAATACCGTTGGCTTCATCTCCTAACAGCACCGCATCGCAACCTATGCGTAGTGGGGGATACGGATCAATCCATCTATGGTTTTCGCGGCTCAAATATAACTATTTTCCAACGGTTTCAAGAAGACTTCCCTGAAGCGCAGTTGATAAAACTGGAACAGAATTTTCGTTCCAGCCAACGCATTTTGGCAGCTGCCGCCGGCGTCATCTCCCACAATGCCAACCCACTCACCTGCAAGCTTTGGAGCGAGGATGCCTCTGGTCCGCTTCTCCGACTAGGTCGGCTCGTGGACGAGAGACAAGAGGCTCACTTTGTTGTGACTGAAATCGAGCGACTTTTGGGGGGAAGTAGCCACTACCAGATCTATCAGTCTAAAGACACAGACTCTTTGGAAGAAAACCAATACGGCTTTGGTGATTTCGCCATACTCTACCGCACTCACGCCCAAAGCCGCCCATTGGTGGAGGCTCTTTCCGCAGCCGGAATTCCCTTCCAGCTACTAGGAGAAAAAGCTCCTTTTGCCACCCAGGCAGCAGACTCCCTCCTTTCCTACCTCTGCTATGCCATGGACACTTCAAGCATGAACGACCTCCAGGTCATCTTCAACCTGCCCCCACGAGGTCTAGGGGAGAAAGCGAGGCAGTGGCTCAATGGAGAGATTGACAAAGGGATCGACCCCTGGGAAGCCCTGCGGCTGGCCAGCAGAAATCTGGACCTCCCTATTAACTACCAGGCTGCTACCGATATGCTGAGGCGAACAATTATTTCGCTCCAAAACCTTATCAATAGTCTGTCGCTGTCGGAGGTGTTGGCAAGAGCCTGGGAGGAAACCGGTCTGCACCACCATTTTCAAAGTAGCACATCAGCTGAAGAGAGCTTTCGGTGGCTCCATCTACTCGCTGCTCTCCCTGGTGGTAAGCCAGCAACTGAAACCATCCCCGCTTTTCTGGACGATTTGTCCCAGTGGCGAACTGGTGACTTTTTCGATCCCCGGGCTGATGCAGTATCACTAATGACCCTACATGCGGCCAAAGGTTTGGAGTTTCCCGTGGTCTTTATCTGTGGCCTTGAGCAGGACCTCCTGCCGCTGACTCACAAAAACCAAGGAAAAGAAGCCCTACAGGAGGAACGCCGCCTCCTCTACGTGGCCATGACCAGAGCTCGTCATCTCTTGGTGCTCTCAACCACGAGCCGGAGATTCCTCTACGGAGAACGTCGCACCTGCAAGGTCTCACCTTTCATTAAGGAAATCCCGAGCTCTTGCCTCGAAAAGATCTCCGTGCCTGCCAGCAAGAAGAAAAAACCCCCCAAAGAAAAACAACTCACCCTGTTTTAACGCTTTGCGCCAAGCGCTTTTTCCCAGCAGGTGGCGGGCAGGAAGCACCTGTCAAGATTATACTTATCATCACCTACTTGCTGCCTACTGCTCTCTCCACGCTTGCCCTGCCTGCTGATTTGGTTGCTCTTTGCCATCCTTTATGGTAACTCCATCGACTGATTGGAGAAATGTGATTATGGTCGCTCAACGCTCCAACAGCCTCTCTTCCGATTCGGTGTTGTTGCAGTCGGTGGAAGCCATAAAGGGGGTAGGGCCTCGATTGGCTCACCACCTAAAAGCCAAGGGGTTGGTCACCGTAGAACATCTGCTTTTCAATCTGCCCCTCGGTTATCTGGACCAGCGTGGCACCATACAAATTAGCAAGCTGCGCCCAGGAGACTACGTTAGTTTCGTGGCGACACTGTTAGGCGGACGTGAGGTTCGGTACCATCGCCGCAAGATTTATGAAGTGACCTTTAGTGACGGCACCGGTGTAGTAACAGCCAAATGGTTTCGTTACGGTCGCTGGCTCATCCAACGCTTTCAGCGGCTCAAGGGCAGTGTTAGGGTGAGTGGCACCCTGCGGGTTTTCGGTGGCAAGCTGGAAATTCACCATCCGGAAATAGAAGCAGTAGAAGGAGTTAATGAAGAGGGTAGTGGGGATATCGTTCCCCGCTACAGTAGTATCCCTGGTGTTGGCCCCAAAGCCTACCGCCGCATTATGAAGGAAGTTGTCAGCAGCTTCATTCCCCAGGTGGAGGAGACTCTACCGGCTGCTGTCCGCGATTACTTCAACCTTGTTGACCTGCAGGCTGCTTTACGTCAGGTGCACTTTCCAAGTGAACTGCCAGAAGTGGAAAGTAGTCTCCAGCTTTCCCCTGGCCTGCGCCGCCTCATTTTTGAAGAACTCTTCTTTCTGGAACTCCTGATCATTCGCAGTCGGGAGATGTTGGCTCGTGAGACCGGACAGGTAATGGGCCTGGATCGAGATTTTCTTCGCCGAGTCGGAAAATTGCTCCCTTTCAGCCTCACCAATGCTCAAAAACGGGTTATGCGGGAGATCTCTGCCGATCTCGGCAAGAGACGCCCCATGAACCGGCTGGTCCAGGGAGACGTC
>PPDG01000498.1 GCA_002899795.1 Desulfobacteraceae bacterium
AGATCCTGCCTGAAGGGCTGCGATCTCTTGCCCGATCGCCGTCTCCCGATCGGGCAAGAAAATTCTCTCTGTGCTCTCCGTGTCTCCGTGGTTAGTAAAAGCATATATCGAATTCTGTTATTGGTAGCGTGCGGAGCTGAAGCTATAATCGTTTAAGGAAATTATGAAAAGAATCTTCGGCAAAGATGGGTTGTTGAGCAAGGCTCTCGGCGACTACGAATACCGTTCTATCCAAGAAACTATGGCCCGGGAGGTAGAGGCAGCCATCGGTGAGGGACGGGAGAGTATAATAGAGGCTGGGACCGGCACCGGAAAAACCCTGGCTTATCTCATCCCAGCTGTGCTGAGCCGGAAAAAGACGATTATTTCAACAGGGACAAAAACACTTCAAGATCAATTGCTGGAAAGCGATATCCCTTTCCTAAATAGACACCTATCCCAGCCATTTAGAGCGGTTTGTATGAAGGGAAGGGCAAATTATCTGTGTTTGTACCGCTTTCACCGCTCTGTGGAACAGCCTGAGCTACTTCCTGGTTTTGAGGGGACTGTAAGCAAAGAACTTGTTGACTGGGTTCAACAAACTACGAGTGGAGACCGGTCAGAGATCCACTGGTTGCCTGATGATTTTGTGGGATGGGAGCCAATAAGCGCACGGGCGGACCAATGCCTGGGGCAGAAATGTGCCTGGTTCGAACAGTGTTTTCTTACCTTGCTGCGACAAGAGGCAGCTACTGCGGAAATCGTCGTAGTCAACCATCACCTCTTTTTCGCGGATTTGGCGGTCCGGTCTGGTGGCTACGGACAGGTGATTCCTCCTTATGAGGTGGTCATATTCGATGAGGCGCATCTTCTGGAAGAAACTGCAAACAACTACTTCAGCATTCAGGTAAGTAGCTATCGATTGTTTGAACTTTTTCGTGACATCTCTTGGGAGATGGGAGCAGCGCGGAGCACGGATAGCTCCCTTACCAGTTCACTACAAAGTCTTGGCAAGTTGAGCAGCCAATTCTTTGAGATGTTTCCCTTCAGCGACAGAAGGCAGCGGCTCCTATCTGAAGCTATAAGCGGGGAGATTCACCAACGGTGGTTGCAACTGAGTCAAGCTTTGGAACAGCTCATAACCGAGCTCTTTCGTCACCAAGACCTCAGTGAGGGATTGTCGGCGTGTCATCGGCGTGCTCAGGAGATTCACCAGAGCCTAGAGTTGATTCTGCATCAAAACGATGCCAATTATGTTTACTGGTATGAGACGAGAGGTAAGGGTAAGTTCCTCTGGGCCTCGCCAGTGCAAGTGGCGCCCATCCTACAGGAGCACCTGTTTCACCGGCAGATGCCTTTCATTTTTACCTCCGCTACCCTCGCTGTAGGCAATAATCTGGATTTTTTCAAAAATAGACTGGGACTATCCCCAGAAACGGCGGGACTCATCCTTGATACTCCCTTCTCCTATCGGGAGCAAACGGTGATCTACCTACCGAAACACCTGCCATTGCCGGATTCACCAAGTTTCGTAGAGGCAGTCACTGACGAAGTGGCAGCAATTTTGGAAGAGACCGGAGGGCGAGCATTCATCCTCTTCACCAGCCATCGCAATCTAAGAGAGGTCTATTCCCGGCTGTCTCATTTGGAACGATTCAAACTGCTGGTGCAGGGGGAACAGCCAAAGGCTACTCTGCTCAAGCGTTTCCGAGAGGATACCTCTTCGGTGCTGCTCGGCACTGCCTCCTTTTGGCAGGGAGTGGATATGCCGGGAGAGACCTTGAGTTGTGTAATCATTGATAAACTGCCTTTCGCAGCTCCAAATGACCCACTGGTGGCGGCCCGCTTGGAAAAGATCGCTGAAGCTGGTGGGAACCCTTTCTGGGACTACCAGGTCCCCAGTGCGGTGCTCGCGCTCAGGCAAGGGCTTGGTCGGTTGATCCGGAGGGCCAGTGACCAGGGAATCCTGGCCGTTCTGGACGGTCGTCTGTTCAAGAGATCCTACGGTAAGATATTTCTGGAAAGCCTACCGGAAAGCACTATCACCCACCAGCGTGAAGATATTGGCGCATTCTTAAGCTAGCAACCTCCCCTGTGTTCGTTTTCAGGAAGATAGATGCGAACCACGGTCCCCTTGCCAAACTCAGAGTCAACCATAACCAAACCATCGTGGTTCTTGACTATGCCATACATCGCGGCCATACCCAGGCCGCGCCCCTGAAATTTGGTGGTAAAAAAGGGTTCGAACACTCTCATTCGGGTTTCTTCACTCATGCCACTTCCGTTGTCCTCGATTGTAAGAGATACATAGTAACCGGATTTGAGGTCGGGATGGCCTTTGGCAAACTCTCCGTCGATCTCTTCGCGTCTGATGGTAAGTCGAATATAACCTTGAGCTTCTATAGCCTCAGCCGCATTCATTATAAGGGCCAGGAGCACCATCTGCATCTGGGTGAGGTCGGCCTCAACATAGCAGAAATCCTCAGCGAGATCGGTCTCCAGCTTGATACCGGGTTTAATGATGTGCTTGATAAATGGTAGTGTATCCAGCACAAAGTTGTTCAAGGATATCTGTTGAGGTCGATATTTCCCCCCTCGGGCATAGGCCAGCAATTGACTAGTCAAATGAGCCATTCGTTGAGCGGAAGTGTGAATCGGCTGTGTGTGTTTGTTTATCTCCTCACTGTCAGGGAACTTAGTTGTGAGCAGGTCAATATGTGGAATAACAGCACATAAGGCGTTGTTGAACTCGTGGGCAATCCCACCGGCCAGGGTGGCGATCGCCTCCATCTTCTGGGCTTCTTGCAGTCGGGCTTGAATATTCTTGCGCTCAGTAATGGTTTTCTTTTCTCTAAACAAAGTAATGCTGACTACAGACAAAAGAGCAAAGGCTAGTCCAAACAAAACCATAGAAGAACGAGATAATAGAGAGTCAAGCTCGGTTTTTCTGGCTGTGATGTCGTAGTAAATTTCAAAGGCACCTAGAAACACATCATCCTTCATTAATGGTACGTAGGTTTCCACCACATCCACCGGCATCTTTTGCTCTTCGAGGGATTCGGTGTCTTTTTGTATGACCTCTGCATAAACCTCCCCTTTAGCAACGATCTCGCGAAAGTACCTCTTGTTGTTTATATTTCCCATATCTTTGGGGTCAGAGGAAAATATGACCTCTCCTGATTTTGAGAAGAATTTCAATTTAATCAGGTCAAAATCATCTCTTACTCTTCTCAATTGCTCCATCTCGTCTGCTAGATGAGCCTGTAACAGATTTTTTGTTAGTTCAGTCTCTTGGGAAACGAGAATAGACGACAGATGTCTTGCTATTTGTATAGCGTCATATCTTTTATCCTCAGTAAGCAATTTGTTAAACGCAGGATAGATGAAAAGAATATCGTAAAGGGGGAGCACTATTACAATCACTAAAGACACCAACAAGATGTTTCTTAAGAAGGGTACGTGCAGAATATTATTTTCAGATATTTTTTTAAGTAATTTCTTCATTTTAAAACACGTGCTCCCCAATTTCTCATTCCAGCTCTCCAGTGAAAAAACTCTTTCAAGAATCTTGCCAATCTTGACGAAATTGGTAGGAAAAGTACCTGTTGGAGTATTGGGGTGGTGAAGGAATGGAAATGAGAACCCTGTCCGGTGCAGGGTGGTGAATAAATGAACCCCCCTTTAATAAAGTTAAAAAGCCCCTCATTCCCAAAGGGGGAGATTTTGAATCGATTCCTGATATTTCCCCCCTTTGAAAAAGGTGCTTCA
>PPDG01000546.1 GCA_002899795.1 Desulfobacteraceae bacterium
GAAGGCTATTGCAGGCGCACCATTAAAGATTACTTAAGATTCCTCTATATAGCACTTGGATCTTTGGGTGAATCAGTCTCAGGCCTTCACGCCTATCGAAATGCAAATCAGATCACCGAAGATGAATTTCAACTTCTAGACACCCTGGCGTACAAGCTGGAAAATGGATTGTTAAAGCTCGTTGAAAGTCTAGAAGACAAAAGAGACCGTGGAGAATGGACAGATTCTCTGCTAATCAAAGAAAGCAATCTTGTTTATATGTCATAAGAAAACCAATACTCCATCCCTCCACTACTCCACCACTCCATCACTCCAATCATCTCTTTATCGGTTCTACCCCAGCCTGATTGAAGAATTCCTGAAGTCTCTGAAACCATTCCTCCCTTTCTGCCTGAGTCATGAGAAAATCGAATCTACCAGCAGCACGCTCCACATCCATCCAATTAATGAGGAAGTTGTAGACCGCATTTTCAGCATCCTGATCTGCTCTCAGGGACGAGTTCTGGGCGTCCAATAAATCAACAATGGAGACCAGGCCGCGCACATACTGATCCGTCACCAGTTCGAGATTCTTCCGCGCTGCCTCCGCGGCAGAACGGGAAAGGTTGATGTTGGGATAGGATGCGGAAGCCTCGTGCAGGGCTGAGCGGACTCGTTGATCTATCCGCTCTGCTGTCGCCTGTCGTTCCAGTTGGAGCCGTGACAGTTCTTCTCTCGCCCGTTTGATGGTCGCAAATTTGCCTCCACCCTCCACCAAGGGAAAAGTGGCAAAAACCCCTACACTCCAATCAGTGTCGTCTAAGTTCGATTGAGAACTACTTCTTTTCCCTTCTCCACTTTCTGCCAACAACTCAGAAACAGTGCCCTGGGCGGCAAAAGACGGCAGCCAGAAGGCTCGCTTGGCATTTACCAGGATTCGCTCCTGGGCACCGATGGCAGCGTCGAAGCCGAGGAGCTCGGGAGCGACTCTTAACCCTTCTTCCACCACGTAATCACGGTAAATGCGAAAGTTTCTCGGATTATCCACATAGGGCAAAAGGCGTGGGTCACTCACGATGAGGAGCGGATCTTGGAGATCTGTCTCGATGGTTGCAAACTGTTCTTCCAGGTGCCGGTTGAGCAACCGGTTCAACCGATTTTCAGTCCGACGGGTCCTGGCTTGGGCGAAGAGCACATTTGCCCGGTTTCTGGAAATCTCACTCTGCCAGCGAAACTCTTCGGAACGGTTGGCAACGCCAACGGAAACCCGCACCAGAGCACGCTCCAGGTTGGCACGGGTCAATCTCAAATTGTCTTTTTCCACCCGCTCCAGGGTTTTGGCCCGCAACACATCGAGGTAGGCGACCGCCGCGTTCCGGATAGTGTCGAGTTCCACCGTGTCACGTTGCTCTTCACGGGAAGTCTGGAGCTTTTTTTCCACTGAGTAGTTTGACCAGGAGTCTTCGTCGTAAAGAAGTTGGGTGGCGGTGACTGAACCTGTAAGAGAGCGCTCGGGCGTCACGCCACCACTCGTTTCCGCCCTGTCGTCATCAATTACTGCCCCTCGGGCGTCAAGGTCTATCTGTGGCAGCAAGGAAGAGCGGGCCTGGTTTACCACCTGTTCGCCGGCGGCAACATTTCTGTTCTGTGCAGCCAGATCCAGGTTGGCGGCAATAGCCTCGCGCACTGCACTTTCCAGAGAAAGTTTCCGCTCCACTCGTTCCACTTGCTCGTTTAGCAATTCTGCTTCGGTGAGTGCACTCCATGATGGGTAGAATCCGATGGCTCGGCCGGTGGCCATGTTTATGGTGAGCTTTTCACCAACGGGAAACGCTACCTTGAGAGTACTGGCTTTCTCCCCCAGGAGGATTCGTTGCACGTTCAAGGCAATTCTTCGAGTGAGGCGAGAGATTTCCGATTTGGGTGCAGCGCTGGCGAGCACTCCGGCTTCAACATCTGCTCCACCCAGAAGGGAGAAGCTTGGCAGCTTTCTTAAGATTAAACCGTATAAAAGCTTGCGGAATTCTCCAGGTGGAAGCTGCGCAAGAGGGAACAAGTAAACTGCATCGGTGTCAGAAGGAAAAGCAGCCAAAGCCTGGTCAGCGGAGAATTCGACCGGAACAATATTTATGTCGATGGTATATTCCTGGGCAATACGACGGAAGTACTTCTCAAGCCAGGGAATAGACTCTACAGCGTTCCTGGAGGTGAGAACCACCAGGCTGCGGAAAGGAACCATTTCTCGAAAAACTCTGATATCTCGTTCAAAGCTGATGAATGGATCGATGTAGCTGAGGTTCTTGACTCCACTGGAACCGTCCTTGAGAGGCAGGTTTTGCAACTTGGCATCAACCACGACGGCGGCAACCACCGGCTTCGGCAGTTTCCCTTTCTGGCACACGTAGTTCGTTGCTAGATGACCGAGGGTAATTACTAGATCAACCTTTGGGTCAGCCAGCAACGTGTCTACGGCCTTTTTGATATCGGCATCCTTCCAGTTACCATGAACTGTCATCTGGGCCGGAAAGCGAACGTCAAATTCCCTTTCAGTGACCCTGAGAATTTCTTCCTTAACCATACCTCTTATGTCCGGCAGGCGACCTTCTGGGCCGTCTTGAACAATACCAATGCGAACAATGGGTGGCTTGGAAGCGGACATGGCATCAGGGATCCACATTGAAACTGTAAACAGAAGGGTCGTTATGAGAGCAATCAACCAGTTGTTCATCCTGCTATTCATCAACCTACTCCTTTGCTTTCAATAATTCACCTGATGGTTTTTCTTGGCACAGGTGTGAGCACTCGCGGCTGCCTCAACCATTACCGCGAAGGCGACGCAATCAGGGTTAGTGCCTTAACATTGTTTTATAAAAACTCTTCGAGGTCTTCTAGGGTCCGAGTCCGCGGTAAGGTTTTGGGCTGACAGTATAGGATAAGCAGTTCGGTAGGGCAACAGCATAATTATTGGTGTGATCTTTCGGGCGGGGTTTACCCCCGCCCGAAAGAGCGGCAGATCATTTATCTTGACTGCGAATCTTGCTGTCCACGAGCTTTAGCAGCCCGTAGAGGCTCTCAATGTGGGGTGCGCTGACGCCATGTCTCTTGGCTACCCGGAGTCCGTTGCCCAGGATGGCCTCAACCTCCATGGGTCTCGCCGCCTCAAAGTCAACCAGCATGCTGCTTTTATATGGGGCCATGGCGCGGGTGCCATCAATGTTTTGTTGTACTACCTCCTCTGGCAGGGGATGGCCGGCAGCCGCGGCGATGAGACAGACCTCTTCCATGACATTCCGGGCTAGCTCCAGTGACTCTGGGTTTTCCACCATCGTTTTGGTGTCCGCACCGCCGCCCAGAACTGAAATGGGATTGAATGGCGCGTTCCAGACGAGCTTTCTCCATCTGGCAGTCACCACATCTTCGCTGACCTCACACACTACCCCTGAATCATTAAAAAGTGTGGCGAGTTCTTCAACTTTGGCCGATTTACCCGCAGGAAAACGGCCAATAACCAGACGACCGAAGTCGGTATGATCTATGTGGCCAGGGCCGGTGCGGGTCGCGCATATGAAAGCCAGGCCGCTTATGATTTCGTTATCAGGAAAGGCTCGAGCCACGGGTTCTTCGATCTCAACCCCGTTTTGTAGAAGAACGATGGCTGTTTCCGGCCCCACCATCTCTTTGATAATCTTTGCCGTGTCAATTTCAGGAAGCACCTTGAGTCCGACCAGGATGTAGTCGGGGGGAGGACCATATTCACCAAGGTC
>PPDG01000572.1 GCA_002899795.1 Desulfobacteraceae bacterium
CGGATGCACGCCAACTACATTATCGGAGGGAATAATGGCAGATCAGATTGTCCTAGAGATCTTTTCCGACTATGTCTGACCGTGGTGCTATTTCATTGCCGGGCGTATTGACAAGCTTAAGCAGGAGTACGAGATCCAGGTCAAGTGGATCGGTTTTCCATTACATCCGAACACTCCAGAGGAAGGGCTCACCTTGGATGAGCTTTTCGCCGGCCGAGGAATCGATATTCCTGCGGTTCTTGAACATCTCAAAAGGGTCGCCGCCGAATGTGGTCTGCCTTTTGGTATGCGCGACAAGACCTTCAACAGCCGAAAGGCCCAGGAACTGGGCAAATGGGCCGAATCACTAGGCCGTGGGGAAGACTTTCATATGGCCTCTTTTCGAGCCTATTTTGTGGATGGGCTGAATATAGCCAAGGTACCGATACTCACCGGCCTGGTGGAGTCATTGAACTTAGATGGGGCTGAAGCAGAACGTGTACTGACCGAGGGGACGTTCAAACAACTGGTTGACCAAGACTGGGCATACTCTCGAACCCACGGAATCACTGCCGTGCCTACCTTCATGGCGGACGGCAGGACAATTGTCGGGGCCCAGCCTTATGAGGCCCTAGAGAAGCTCGTTTTAGCTGCCGGCGCTAGCCGAATTGGGTAGCCCGTTGTCTGGAAAAATATCTGACCCGTGACCAACAAACCTGAAGAAATTCCCCCTGAATGGGAACAATTTGAAACCCTACATCAATTGTGATCAAGGACTTCACGAATCACCCTGAGCATTTCCTTTATGTCATATGGTTTACTAATGTGGCCTCTCGCCCCAGCCTTGATAGCTTCTATTGCTGGTCCATCCAATGCATAGCCACTGGCAATCAGAACGCGTACCTGAGGATCCATTTTGAGTAGCTCCTCAAGACATTTTCTGCCACCCATTTCAGGCATGATTAGGTCGAGTATCACGAGATCAATCCGCGCTTGCTGTTCGCCATAAAGCTTTAGCCCGCTCTTCCCATCTGGAGCAGTAATAACCGTATAACCCGACTCACCCAGCACCTGTACTACCAGATCTCTGATTAATTCCTCGTCATCCACCAACAAAATTGTCTCACTCCCTTTCATGATTGGAGCTCTCGTCTCTCTTTCATCAGCTACCTGTACTTCTCGGTCCAGAGTCGGCAGATAAATCTTGAAAATTGTACCCTCACCGGGATCGCTGGTGCAGCTTATAAAACCGTTGTGGTTTTTCACAATCCCATAGACCATGGCCAGACCTAGGCCTGTGCCCTTGTCTACATCTTTGGTGGTGTAAAATGGTTCGAAGATGTGCTCCTGGGTTTCTGAATCCATACCATGACCACTGTCTGAAACCGTCAGCAGGGCATAAACCCATGGGGTGGCATCAGGGTGCAGTCGACAAACCTCATCGTTGAGAATCGCATTCTCTGTTTTTATGAGCAGCTTGCCCCCTTCAGGCATGGCATCCTTGGCATTGACCGCCAGATTCATGAGTATCTGCTCCACTTGGGTGGGATCGGCGTTAACAATCCTGAGATTGTCAGCAAGATCTAGGTCAATGTTGATCATTTTAGGAATGGTGCGCTCCAAAAGCGTTTTTACCTTTTTAACCTCATGGTTAAGGTCCAGGGGGCGCTTGTCACTGTCAACAGCCCGGCTGAAGGTGAGTAACTGCTGGGTGAGGTCAGCGCCTCTTTTGGAGGCACCAACGATACGCACCAATGCCTGGTGGGCGCGCTCGTCCTGGTTCGCATCATGAAGAAGCATCTGACCGTAGCCTTGAATAACCTGTAGTAGATTATTGAAATCATGGGCGATCCCGCCAGCTAAAGTGCCAACGGCTTCCATTTTCTGGGCTTGGAGCAGCTGGTATTGTATTTTTTCCTTTTCCTCTTGCGCCTGCTTGCGCTCGGTGACGTCTGTCAGGAAATTGAGGGTGGCTGGCTTGCCTTCCCAACTGATTAAGACTCCGTTGGCCTCCAACCACTTAATACCCCCTCTTTTGTTAACAACCCGAAAGTCAAATATTCTCGCTGCTCCTTCACCCTCAAGGAGTTCTTTGAAATACTCTGACGCCTTTGCTTGATCCTCTGGGTGAACAAAGTCCACAAATGGTCTGCTGGTTAAATCTTTACTTGAACAATGAATAAATTCCCGGATTTTGGGATTGAAAAATCTGGACATTTCATCCTGAATAACCAATATTGCCTCGCTGGCGTTGTCCACTACCAACCGATATTTTTCTTCCGATCTACTAAGCTGTTTTTTTACCTCAATGGATTCGTCATAGTGTTTCTTTAGGGTTAAGACTGCTTTTACTCTTGCCGTCATCTCTGGCATGAAGAAAGGTTTTGTAACATAGTCTATGGCGCCGGCCTCCAAAGCTTTGACAATGTTTTCTTTCTTATCTACAACTGTCACCATCAATATGGGAATGTGTACTGTGACTGGATCTTCTTTAAGTTTTCTAGTAGCTTCGATACCGTCGACTACCGGCATCTGAACATCCATTAAGATCAGGTTGGGTTTAAGCCTGCGAGCCGTATCTAGCGCTTCCTTGCCATTGACTGCAATATGGACCTCATATCCTTCGTATTGGAGTGCCGCACAGAGAGCGTCTCTAATCTCGGTATTATCATCCACCACCAATATTCTCTCTGGCTCTTTGATCAATGAAGGGTCAGCAATCATACCTGTCTCCTGCCATTGGGAATAATCTACTGTAACCAAGCAGAATCCATGCCAAAATTGCTCTAATTCGAATTATTCAGAATCAGCTGCCGCGGCGAACCAAGCCGCAGGAAGGCAGGAGGACGCCCGGCACCGGGCTCAAAGGACGTGGCTTTGATTTACCTCCTTAGGGGGCTTCAATGGTCTTTCCCCTCTTGCGACAGTCTGCTGGAGTGATGGAGTCCATGAAATCTCAAACTCCAAGCACTAAGTCTCAGGGTTTCAGGTGTCGGGTGTCAGGTGTCAGGGAAGAAAAACAATAGAACTGAAACCTGAACACTGAAACCTGAAACCTCAGTCTTTGTGATTTGGAATTTTTAGTCACTCGAGTACTCCAAAAGCGCTTGTCATCTTTACCGGCAAAGCCATTCAACGCTGACCTGGCCCTAAGGACCAGGTTTTCGATGTTGAATAACTGTATCAGTTTTGACACCTGTATTCTGAGTGCTTAGGTTTCGTTAAAGGAACCAGCACAAGATTCGGAAAAACCCGACTGCTTACACTTCCCATTTTGAAAATGCTCCAGCGAGCGCATTCCCCGTAGCTTGTTGGAGCGGAGCGGAAATCCCGTCGCCGGGGCTGCGGGGTTAGCGAGCGAACTACAATAGGATGGTATAAATACCTTACATTTCGAAGATTCCCTGCAGCTTGCTGCAGGGAACTTCAATACATAACTAAGAAAGTGAAAAGGAGATGTTATGGTAAAGGCTATTTGGATGCATGAAACAGGCGGTCCTGAGGTTTTGCGCTGGGAGGATTATGATCCGGGCCAACCTGGCCCGGGTGAGGTTCTTCTACGTCACGAAGCTGTAGGTTTGAATTTTATCGACGTCTATCACCGCACCGGCCTTTATCCAGTTGGTCCTCTCCCGGCTATCCCGGGGATGGAAGGGGCTGGCATGGTGGAAGCCATCGGTGAGGGCGTGAGCGAGGTAGCGGTCGGCGACCGCGTCGCCTATGCCGGTCTCCCTCCCGGCGCATATGCAGAAGTTC
>PPDG01000304.1 GCA_002899795.1 Desulfobacteraceae bacterium
AGTGCAGCGCAATCTGCAGGTGAGCTGGAGCTGTTACCTTCATCCCCAGTTTGTAACGGAGTCTTTGCTGCTCCTCATGAAAGAGGCCGGCTGCACTGGCGTTGAATTTGGCATCGATGCTGGCTCCGATCACCTTCTCAAGCTACTGGGAAAGTCATTTAATACAGAGGAGGTGCGACGAGCCTCGGAACTCTGCCACAAGGTCGGGCTATCTTTTTGTCATTCGCTGGTTTTTGGTGGGCCGGGTGAAAGCAAGTAGACCATTCGAGATACCTTGGCTCTGATGGGGGAGGTGTCGCCAACAGCGGTAATTGCCATGGTGGGAATCCGGCTGTTTCCAGGCACCAGACTGGCGGAGTTTGCCTCTTCTGAGGATCTCATTATCACCGATGAGACCATGCTCAAACCCACCTTTTATTTAACGGCGTCGGTTCGTCCCTTCGTCCTCGATCTGCTTTACAAGCACGTGGAAGAGAACAGGAACTGGATTCTGCCTGGCTCAAACGTGAATATTGATAGAAGGCTGCAAGAAAAACTGCGACGCTTCGGCCTCAAGGGTCCACTGTGGGAACACATGCAGATTAGGAGGAAATAGCAAGATAGCTGGCAGCTATCAGCAGGCAGCCCTTCGACAGGCTCAGGGCAAGCAGGCAGGCCTAGTAATTTCGAAATGTTTGAACTCTATGCCCCATGCTCTATGCTCCATGCGGCGAACGGAGTGAGCCACAACTTGCGATAAGAGGATGTGCGTGGAGAATATCCTTACCATAGATCTCGAGGACTGGTTCCATATATGTGAGGTGGAGCATCTTTTGCCCAGAAGGAATTGGGACAGATTACCATCCACCGTGGTTGCAGACTCAGAAAAACTCTTCAGCTTGTTGGAGCAGTCGGGCTCTCAGGCAACCTTCTTCGTTCTTGGCTATGTGGCCGAGAAATATCCAGAGCTGATTCGGCTCATTCACCAAATGGGGCAAGAAATAGCCTATCACGGCTGGGATCACGAATTGATCTACAATTTAGCCCCGGATGATTTTCGTCAGGTTCTGCGCCGAGGGATCGAATGCATAGAAAACCTTGTTGGCAGAAAACCTGTCGGTTTTCGTGCACCCCAGTGGTCAATAAACGATCGCAGTGTTTGGGCTCTGGAGATTCTGGCTGAGGAAGGCTTTGTTTATGACTCCAGCATGGCTCCTTTAAGAATCATTGGAAACGAGTCCTATCCTCGGAACCCATGGAAGGTAAGCACAGCGACCGGACACCTGTGGGAACTGCCACCGCTCACTTTAAAGACCCCTTTCGGCCGCTATCCTGCAGGCGGTAGCTGGGGTTTGAGATGTTTGCCCTATCCGCTCATCAAGCAAAGGGTGCAGAAGCTCAATGAGCGGCGCAAGCCGGCTCTATTCTATTTTCATCCTAGGGAATTTGGCGGCAAAAGATCTGTGCCCGGGCTGCCGCCCTCGAAAAAATTCGCACTGTATGGGGGCATCTGGCGCAGCGGGTCGCAACTTGCTCGACTTCTGGCTGACTTTAGCTTTACCTCTATAGAAAATTATCTTGATGGAGAGAAATCCCCCCCGACCCCCCTTTAAGAAAGGGGGGAGTTAGCTGTGTCCTACCTCCCCAAGAAAGTCTATCATGTCCCCCGTCCTTCCATCACCCAACCGAATCGTCGAATCTGTTCAGACTGATCTCTTTGTCGTTAACCAACAGGTAAAATACCGGATAATCGGTCCAGGCCCCGGTGTTTATGTACCGGACACCCTGAAAGACCCTATCTTCCGGATGATGGGCATGACCGCAGGTGATGGCTTCAAATCCATTTGTTCTGGAGAATCTTACTGCATCACGCATGAGCTTCCAGCGATAGAGCCTATAAAATGGTTCAACTCTTTTAGCCAATCGGGCTACGTTCACTGGTTTTAAACCCGCCCGTATTCTCATGTACTGTATGGCCTTGAACGGTCTGATCAAAAGGTGGATCAGAGGTTTGGCTTTGTCGAGTTCGTTGCCATGGGTGATGATTAGTCGGTTACTAATAGTGTGGCTGCGTGCAAAAAAAATTT
This sequence comes from Desulfobacteraceae bacterium, assembly GCA_002899795.1. Classification (GTDB taxonomy): domain Bacteria; phylum Desulfobacterota; class Syntrophobacteria; order BM002; family BM002; genus BM002. Next base: position 2,067 of record PPDG01000304.1, read on the forward strand.
CGCCACGGTCTCGCATAACAGAGCAGTTGTCGTGATTGCCGCGGATCCAAACTACCTTTCTAAGATAAGATTGCCGTCTGATGAGCTCGAGTGTTCGCAGATTTTGCGGCGGTAAATTTGGGTAGGAGCTGTCGATAATGTCACCGTTGAGAACGAGCTCGTACCCCTCGGGAAGACTTTCGAGGAAGCGGTCTATCAGATCAGAATGTGAGTGGATGGATTCCAGGTGTAAATCACTAATTACGACTGCGTTCATTGTGTCCTTATATACCTTAATTCAAGATGCGGAGGCAGGCCAGTCTGTTTAGGCCCCTGGAGGATTGGAGTACTGGAGTGTTGGAGTAATGCAAACTTATGAAATCCCAAACTCCAAACACCATATTTCAAGGTTTCAGGTGTCGGGTGTCAGGTGTCAGGAAAAAGAAACATGGAAGCTGAAACCTGAACACTGAAACCTCCATCCGTCCTCCACCTCCACGCAAGGGTGGCAGTTCTACTTCTTTTGCTGGATTTCTAGGTTGCGCTCCTGAACATCGGTCGCCTTGCCCTACTTCGTCCTGTCCTTGACTGTGACACAGGCAAAATAAGCAAGGTGATCAGATGGTACTCTGTGTTCTTCCGCTGTCAGTCCAACATCCAGCACCGTGAAATACTCGGGATCGACAAAGATGTAATCAATTCGTTTAGAGCCAAATCGAAAGGTCCCTCTTTGCTTAGCCTCACGTGAACCCTTGGTATCCACAGCTTCGCACGTGTCAATGAAATCAGTTCTAATAGGGGTCAGGCCATCCTCAGGGTCTATGAGGTTTAGATCACCCATCAATATAGCCGGCCCGGTGATATCTCCTACTATCCTCATAGTCTCCTTAACCTGTTTATCATAATCACCCAAAGCATAATGTACATTTACAACTGTAATGGATGAATTATTTAAATCAATGGTGCACACAAGGGCTACTCTCGGCTTTTTATCGTCGTGATGTATGATTTCTTGCTGATATTCGACGATAGTGAATCTGGATAATACTGCCAGCCCCCACTCCAGACGAGAATCTCCGTGAGACACATATACATAATTGAAGCCGAGAGCATCCGCCAGGGATTTGGCCTGAGCTGAACCTTTCACTTCCTGCAAACCGATGATATCTGGAGCGACAGATTTGATTGCCAAAGAAATTTTATCCAGTTTTGCTCCAGAGCTCTGCAGGTATTTCACAGGCATCAAGAAATTGTCTCGGCCTGCTCCCACCCTGATATTGTAAGTCATGAGAGTGAGACATGAATCCTTGCTTATGGCTTCCAGAGTTTCAGGTTGTCTTACTTTTTGCGGGGGTGTGCATGCGGTTATGCTGGAGGTGATTATGACGAAGAATACAAGCAGTAGACTATTGTAAGGTCTCACAGTGACACCGCTCGTGGTAATATCTTTTGGATTACACTGGGTGTTGGAATTTCCGGCGGATAGAGAACCGCAAGAAGTCCTTTATGGCCGAGAAATAGCGAACATAGAATGAGATATAAAAGCGAAGGAGGATGAGTTGAAGTTGTAATGGTCTAAAAGGCTTCAATCTGATAACAGAGTGAATGCCATCATATTTTCGCCAGTCGAAACTGATAATCTTGTCTTTTACCTGTTCGAATAACTCCGTTCCCGGGTAAGGA
>PPDG01000480.1 GCA_002899795.1 Desulfobacteraceae bacterium
AATCAACCGCGGTGTCGGCAGTTCCCTGAATTACTCTTATTGGCAATGTGGACGGCTCATAGCTGAGAATTCTCTGGTTCCACTCGACAAGTGCACTGAACCATTGCATTGCGACCTGTCTCGCCTGAAGCGGATCTTTTTCTGTTAACATGAGATACTCTTCGTCTGAGGAAACGTTCCGGGAGGCTCTTGGCACGGAATCGGTTACATGCTTCCCCAGGGAGTGCCCAAACCGAGAAAGATGCCAGTAGGAGGAATGAACTAACGGTGCAATGAGGACGACTTTTTCCACACCCGGTTGATCAACAGTCAAGAGATAGTCCAACGTTACCGCGCCACCCATGCTGTGTGCCACTAGGTGATAGGGCCCAGGAAGATGCACACGAGCAATCCGCAAGAAGTCCTCCAAGACAGAGACATATTCAGAAAAGTCATCAATTGATGCCCGAGCTCCGCTCGAAAGGCCATGCCCCGGGTGGTCATACACCGCAACCGTGTATCTCTCCTTAACCACTGTTCTGATTACATGCTTCCAGACCCCTGTGTGATCAGCATAACCATGCAGTAGGATCACAGTTCCTTTGCTTTCTTTTGGTTTGAAAATGTGAGCAGCCAGAATCTTGTCACTCACACTGAACGTTCCGAAGATATGCTCTGCGCCATCAATCTCCAAACCATAGTAGCTGAAATACTCGTGGGTAGATTTCGAAAACGGCGGCGGTGTTTGAAAGTTAAGAGGTTCGAGGTCCTCCTTCACCTTATTAATGTGGGTAGTAATGGAGCCCGAATCGGCGGTAGGTTTATCTTTGCCTGGAGTCATACAGCCTTGCAGAATACATCCGAGAAACAGAAGAAAGGTCAAAATCCGCACGCAGCTGGAAGCTGTGCCGTGTATTTTCATGTTTGGCGATCACGTCTATTGGTGATGAAATATCCGGGCTATTAATACCATTTATGATTATCATACTAATGTCAAGGCTTGACTAACCCATATGTTTCACTGGCCAGTGAGTTTGGCTCCATTGAGCCCCGCCGGCTCGTGGTGTCACCTATTTTTTTCGGCAATCTTCCCCTTGAAACTCTCGCCTTCCTCTTGTAATGTACCTTATCCTACCGGCTTGGCAGACAGCGAAGCCGGCCCAGCCAAACCGATGCGGACGCTGACTAAGCTAACATCTTGGAAGTACACTATATTTGTAAGGTGCAGAGATGAAAGACGAGAATAAATCCAAGAAACAACTTATCGGTGAATTGGACAGACTACGTCAATGTCACACCCAATTGGAAACCGACAGCAAAGGGGTAGCGGAAGCGCTGAGGGAAAGTGAAGCCTCCATGAAAGGCATTCTCAAAGCCGCACCCATAGGCATCGGTCTGGTTCACAACAGGGTATTGGGCTGGGTGAGCGATCATATGAACGAAATGCTGGGCTACTCAGGGGAGGAGTTAATAGGCAAGAGCGCGCGAGTTCTGTATGAAAATGATGACGAATTTGAGCTGGTAGGCAGGGAGAAATACCAGGAGATTAGAGAAAGGGGAGTAGGCGCCATTGAAACCCGCTGGAAGCGCAAAGACGGTATACTTATTGATGTCCATTTGCGTTCAACGCCTGTTGATCCCACAGACCTCGCCCAAGGTATTCTCTTCACTGCGCTTGACGTTAGCGAGAGTAGGTATGCTCAGAGGGCACTGAGTGAGAGTGAGAAAAGATATCGGAGGATTACCGAGGCCATAACGGATTACATATTCACGGTGAAGGTAGTAGAGGGTCATCCTGCGGAAACTCATCATGGGCCAACCTGTGAGGCTGTGACGGGCTTCACTTCTGAGGAATTTAACGCAGATCCCTTCCTCTGGATCCGAATGGTACCCGCAGAAGATCAGGATATTGTCCGAGCCCAGGCTTCCGAAGCTTTGTCGGGAGGTGACCCGGGACCGATAGAACATCGCATTATAAGAAAGGATGGCCAGATTAGATGGGTAAGTAACAGTCTGGTTCCCACGAGCGATGGGCAGGGCAATCTCGTTTCTTACGACGGCCTGCTTCGCGACATCACCAATCGTAAGATAGCTGAGGAGACACTCCGGGAAAGTGAGGAACGCTATCGCCACCTTGTGGAGACCATGAACGAGGGCTTGGCGATGGCGGACCAGGACTACGTATTTACCTTTGTCAATGAAACACTTTGCGAGATGTTGGGATATTCTCGGGAGGAGATGCTAGGCCGTCACATCGTGGAATTTGTCCATGAGGATTACAAAGACTTCATGCAAGACCAGATTGCCAGACGTCAAAGGGGCGAAGTAAGAAGTTATGAGCTCGACTGGAGAGCAAAAGACGGTCAAAGGGTCTACACGCTGATATCTCCCAGGGGCTTTTACGATGCAAATGGACAGTTCACGGGCAGTCTGGGGGTCCTCACAGACATCACCGACCGCAAGCGGGCGGAAGAGGCGCTGCAAAGAGCTCACGCCGACCTGGAGTTGCGGGTGCAAGAGCGTACTGCCGAACTGTTGCAGACAAACGAGCAGCTTAAGCGAGAGATAGAAGATCGCAAAAGGATTGAGCAAGAACTTCGGGAAAGCGAAACCAGGTACCGGCTTCTCATAAATAACATGCCCAGTATTGTCTACAGGGGATACAAGGACTGGTCTGTGGACTTTATGGATGAAAAAGTGAAGTTGCTTACAGGCTACGGCATGGAAGAGTTCAACTCTCGGAAAAAGAAGTGGTCTGAGGTCATAATAGGAAGAGACCTCGAAACTGCCAAGAAGGCATTTATTCAAGCATTAAAAACGAACAAGTCCTACGTAAGGGAATACAGAATTGAAACAAAAGGTGGAGAAATTCTCTGGGTACAGGAAAGGGGCCAGATAGTTTGCGACAAGGACGGCGAGATTGAATATGTGAGCGGGGTTTTCTTCGACGTTACCGAACGGAAGCAACTGCAAAAAGCCATTGTCCAAAGAGAAAAGCTCAATACTTTGGGAGCCATTGCTGCTGAAGTAGCCCATGAAATTCGCAATCCACTCGTCTCCTTGGGCGGTTTTGCCCGACGCCTTCAAAAGAAGTTTCCGGATATGTCCGAGTGTGACGTTATCCTGCAGCAGTCCCAACGCTTGGAGAAAATACTGTCAAGGATACGGAACTATCTGCACCCCGTAGAAATCCACCCTCAGGAATGTTCTGTCAACAGCATTATCACTGACTCCGTAGGCTTGCTCTCACCTGAAACCGAAATCAGAGGGCTCAAGTGCCAACTGAATCTCAATCCAGACCTGTCGGACGTCTATACCGACCCGGACATACTGACCCAGATTTTTGTCAATCTCATTCTCAATGCGGCCGAGGCCATGGACAATGGTGGCGTTTTGTCTATCAGGACCTTTGAAAGTGAGCAAGACCTCTACATTGAGTTCAAGAATCCTTCCTCCGAACCGGCAGTCAAGCAACCTGAACTCCTCTTTATGCCCTTCGCTGAAGGCGGCGAGAGCATTGGGCTGCCGCTCTGCTACCGTCTTCTGCGGAATATGGGAGGGCTTCTCTCCTACACCTCAGAAAAAGATCATATGGTTTTTACCGTTTCTTTGCCCAAATCAGTCCGACGCCATACCCAATAAGAAAAGACTCGTTTTTTCGTTTGCTGAACGTCCAGCCTAAATAAATCTCCCCTTCGAGGCTGTCCAAAAACTCTTGAGTAAGTTGATTATTGACCTTGAT
>PPDG01000398.1 GCA_002899795.1 Desulfobacteraceae bacterium
AGCTATGTATTTATAATGAAAGAGGGTGGACAGATGTTGGTGCATCCGTCATTAGTTGGGCAAAGCCTTAAGGATAAAGCAGAGCCTGCTTATAATGCGTGTAGTAAAGCGACTGCCGATGGTACATGGGTTGGATATGAGTGGAAAGGGAAGGAAAAAAACACCTACGTAAGAAAAACCAAGGACGGTTTAATAGTCGGAAGTGGATACTGAGAGTAATTCCTTTTTGTCTAAGTATCTTGTATCAAAGGTTATAAAGAAATCGTGGTGTCGCCCATAGAAATTATTGTTTTATGGGCGGCATTTCTTTTTCATTTGGAGGCTACTTCAGAGCACCTCCCATATTTTATGTTGAGGTTTAAGGTGGATGAAGGGATGTATTATGAGCCTTCCCATGAAACAAGAAAGACGCTATCAGCCAAGAACCGAATGTAATCTGACCGCCAGGGTTCACAGGGCTTCAAGTTCTTTCGAGGGATTAATTAAGAATGTAAGCGACAATGGACTATTTCTCTGCTCTTCTCAAGAATTACTGTCTGGTGAGTGCGTTCGTATAACTGTCGAACCTACGGGGTGTGCTCCCCTGGAAATTGACGCTGAAGTAGTCTGGTCTCGCATACTCAGGCACGGCGAGCCTGGTGGTATATATGCAATGGGGTGTCGTTTTATTGATGTGTATCTGATGCAAACCGCAACCTCACTGACTTAGCTGTTGAGGTAACCGTCTTTACTCTGACAGAAACCTAGGGGACCAATTCCCTGATGGAAATCCTTTATATACTCGGCATAATCCTTTGTTACCTTGCCTTCGTTCTTTTCTTCGCATTGACTATATTGTCTGAATACCCATTCGTGCCACTCTCACATAAAGCGCATATCTTACTTTAATCTAAACTTTTCGATTTAAGAACCAGCTAGAATATCTGGGGTTGCACCGAGAATAGGAAACTTCCAACTCTTTCTTTTCCCTCTCCCACATTCAAAATCTCTTAACAATGTTTTTTTCGTATTCGGGGAAGTAGTCACCAATAACCGGCAAATCGAAACGAGACAAAATCATCGTATTACTCTCCCGTTCGAGCAAAAACTCAAATGATTTTTCAATCAGCGTTTCCGGACTGACCTTGCTCCCCGTCAATTTCTGATAATAATCCTGGAAAAGAGTAACTAGGTGGGTTGTAGTGGTTGTCTCCGTGACGGTGACCTCAAAGGTTTCAGTGTCTTTCTGCTTAACCTCGATCCTGGCCATGACTCAATCCTACTAATATCTTCAAAAAGGAAAGTCACTAAGAAGGGCAATATCTACGGTCGGAGTCACGCCAGGGCGTGAATTCATGAATTATCCGGGCTAGTCTTCACTGGCAACTTTGCGCTTGCCAAGTATGTTCTTTCTATCCCCCCTGGCGCGTCTCAACCGACGTCAGGGAAGGCAAGGCGCTCGATCTCATCCTGCAGGACTTTGAGATCAGCCAGAAACTGCTTTCTCTGCTCCTCGATGAACTGCCCAGCCAACCGATGGTAGTATTCGATCCCGGCAAGAAGGTTTTTCTTGAACTTGCTGAAGTACGCCGGTGTACGAAAGGAGAGTTTTAAACTAAAGTTCTTAGTCTCTTCACGGAGGTGGTCTATGTAGAGCATAAGTTCCTTGATGAACATGTGCGGACGTTCTTTATTGGTCATAAGCGATAGCCGTCCGTAAATGTGTGCCACCATTTCCTCCAGAGTGGAGATTTTGCTGAAATCCAGAATGCTGGGACCGCAACAGATAGAGGGGGTGGCCGCTGGATCGATGTCGTACTTCAAGGCCGTACTACCGCTCAAGTCGTGACAAATACAGGATTTGCGGAGCACGCTTTCTTTTGCGGCGGCAAGCTGTTCTGCTGACAGCCCTTCCTCCGGGAGGTGTTGGAGTTTGCGCTTGACGTACACACGCGAGGACGGACAGATCGGGATCTCAGTAAATTCAGTATTCAGCCTCGCGGCCCCTTTCAGACAGGGGCTGCCAGGCTTGCCCTCACGGATATGTTGGCGACGGGTCTCCTCACTGGCGGAAGTTCGCAGGTTCCAGAAAGGGATCCCTAAAGGTGAGCTGTCGCTCAAGTAAACATCTCCATCAGTGGCGGCAAGAAGTTTCTCCAGATGGGCGTTGTCAACATTCGTCACTTCAGGTACGAGCAGGAAAGGCGTTCCCCAGCCGGTTCTATCGATCATGTAATATCGCAGCAAAAACTCGTTCTCAAGAGCTGTGGCGATGCCGCCTTGAACGGTTATACCCATTTCGTGGGGCTCATTGTTTACCGACCAGCCTCGGTCTGCGAGGGCTTTGGCGTAGGCTGCATGAAGCGTATCAGTTAGTTCCTGCCGTTTCTCTTTGAACTCCTCCAGGACTGGCCCCAACAAATAGCCGTCGGTGGCGAAAGCGTGCCCACCGCAGTTGAGGCCGGATTCGATACGGTACTCGGACACCCACAGCCCCTTCTTGGCGAGGAATCTTCCCTGTATCGAGGCAGAGCGGTAATCGCTCACCTTCAAAATAATCTTCTTTTTGAGTTCGCCGTTGTCGTCGGGAAAAAAGTCGTCGAAAGTGGCCGCGTACGCATAGAGCCGCTGATTTATGCCCGCCGAAAAGACGACTGACGAGTTCAGAGTGCTGTTAGCGAAGCCGCGGAGGGCCGCCATGGCATCAGTGAACTCGGCAGGGAGCTTTTTGCCATCCCAGTAGACGTCGCGGTCGAGCTTGGTCATAATGTTGACGTCGATGCTGCCTGGGACGGCACGCTGGCGCAGGTCTTCCTGCATCCGGGCCTTCGCCTCCGGTTCGGTGGTTGCAAGCATTTCGCCATAGGCTTGCTTGAGTGGCGTCTCGGGCAGCATTTCGAAGTAGCGCGTGATCTCGCTGCCGTCCTCGAAGGGAGAGGCTTGCAGCCCCTCTATCTGCGGCCGAATCAGCCTGTCCAACAGATTCAGATAGGCCGTGATGCGGAGGGCGCGAGCATCTTGGTCACGGTTGCTGATTTCTTCGTACGGTTCGCCATGCTTCTCACAGTGGTACTTTCTCACCTGTTCAACAAGAACGTCGTCCACTAATGGTATAACCGAAGATATTCCATACTTCGCCACCCGTAGCGGGGTATCAATGGTGAATCCTGTTCCCATCACTGGTATGTGAAAGGAATGGCTGCCATTTTTCATAGATTAGCCTCTCGTGTTGTTGATCGCATCTCAGCAGGAACTTCTACTCATGTTCCTAAAAATTATCAGATGTCGAAAAAGAAGAAAAGTAAAATTACCAAATTGAGAATTTTTCGCCTAGATAACCCATAGGAATTTAATCAAAATTCTTTGTAGTTCCGCTCCTTTACCGAGCGGTGTCCACGAACAGAGTGGGGGAAGTGGACTATGAAAAATTTTAAGCAGGCCCGCACCGATATCACAAAAATGTATCATAAATATTACCACTGGCGTCAGCTCACTGACCTACACGGCTGACAGATGTTGTTTTGAGACACCTGTAACGTATTAATATCCTACTGTAATTATTGTTGACCTACCCCTATCCGTTTTCTTCTGGCTCCACCCCCGAAGACCTTATGGCATAGATCCTGCACTCTTTCTCGGTGGGATTGTCTCAAACCTGCACATATCAAGGTGACAGCGATCTCACAGGGGGAGGCAGACAATGTTTAAACGACAAAATAGCATATGTCCAAGG
>PPDG01000283.1 GCA_002899795.1 Desulfobacteraceae bacterium
GATATTGGCACGTACCCTGCTAAAGCATAAAGCAGCTTTGCTTGACTGTTATAGCGTTCAATGAGGTTTTCAGTAACCAAAGGGAATAGTAAACATCATCACGGGGGAGACCATGGAGACAAAAGCCAAAATTCTCGTAGTCGACGATGAAGTGAAAATCTGTCGAAATGTGGAAAAGATCCTAGCCAAAGACGATTATGATGTTAGTTGGGCCTCGAGTGCTGACGAAGCCCTGGAAAAAATGGCAAAGGAATCATATTCGCTCTTGATTTCAGACATAATCATGCCTGGAATGAATGGGCTTGAATTTCTGAAACTCGTTAAGAACCAATGGCCACTGACCAAAGTTATAATGTTTACAGCCTATGCGTCCACCGATACAGCCGTGAAGGCAATGCGGCTGGGAGCTGTGGACTACATCCCCAAGCCGTTCACCCCGGATGAGTTGAGACTGCCGGTGGAACTTGCTTTGACCGGGGAATTGATTGAAGCTTCTCCGACAGAACAAGAAATAGAGGCTATCAATGTCATCGACATTGACAGCCCTTTTGACACAGATGAGGTGGCGAAGTATACGGATGAAGACTATGCGAAAAGTGTCAGCCGTTCGGATATACCGATTGCTGGAGGTCCCAGCCCTGAACTCTTGGAAAACTACTGCGAATTAGGAGCAATGGTCTGCGAGATCTTCGCGAAGGTAGGAGGAACGTGCAAAGGGGGGATGAAGACTGGGAAGTGTCCCCAGATAGAGGCAAGGAAGAAAAAGGCAGCGAGGCAAAAACAGGGATTCGATCCGAACAAGCTCATCGGCATTGATATGCCCTTTGATTATGAAGAAGTGGCAGCGATAACCGGTCCAGAATATGTTCAGTACCTGGAACGTGACGGTTATGCCTTTCTGCCCTATGAGCAACTCAAGAAAAACGCTGCCCGATTTCTGGCCACAGAGCCTGAACCCGCACCAGTTTCCCTTGAAGTTGTTGAAGACGCTGTTCAGCACGACATACTGGTCATAGAAGACGAGGTAGCTGTCAACAACAATATCAGAAAGATACTTGCCAAGAAGGGTTACCAGGTGGATCAGGCGGTCACCAAAGAGGAGGCCCTGCAAAAGATCGAGCAGAGAGGTTACAGGCTGGTTTTATTAGACTTGAAAATTCCTGGGGTCAAAGGGTTGGAGCTTTTGCGGGCAATTCGTGAAAAGAGACCGGAAAGCATGGTGATTATCATTACCGGATACGCCAGTATAGAGACCGCAAAAGAAACGGCTCGATTGGGAGCTGTCGCCTACCTGCCCAAGCCCTTTACTCCAGATGAAATTCGTGAGGTAACGGAAAGCGCTGTTCAACTTGCAGCTTAAGATTGCAGCTTAAGAAACAAACATAAATCTCCCGGCGTTATAAACCGCCGGGAGATTTTTTTGTCCTACCACTAGTTTGCAAATATCCCATCTCCCTGCTACCATAGAATTCTTTCAAATATTGTCCAATAAAGAATCTCATAAGTGTCTGTCTTACAAACACTTTCCCCTCCCCTGGCGGGAGGGGATAAAGCCTGCCCGCCATCGCAAGCCTGCTTGCTCAGGCGAGGCGGGCGGGGGGAGGGGGACCCAATCGCATGGCGCAAATAGCAGAGCGCAGAGCGTCGAAAGGAATTCTTTTTCGCTATGCGCCATGCGGATATTCACCCCCACCCTAGCCCTCCCCCGTCAAGGGGGAGGGGTTTATGGCGTTATCGGACAGGCTCTAAAATTGTCTGTTGTAATTTGGTCAGGTGGCTGCCAGTGAACCTCTACCTTATAGGTTATCGCTGTACGGGCAAGACCAGTGTGGGCCGACTGCTCGCTGAGGCTCTGGCCTGGACCTTCGTTGATATGGACCATGAGTTGGTTACAGAGGCCGGGATTTCAATTGACGAGATTGTCGACAGCCAGGGCTGGAAATATTTCAGGGAGCGCGAAGGCAAGCTGCTCCAGCGGCTCAGTCAAGCTACAAAACAGGTGCTCTCTACAGGCGGGGGCGTGGTAACAGTGCCCGAGAATATAGCCACAATGCGTGGCAGCGGGAAGGTAGTTTGGCTTCATGCCAGCCCGGCTACCATTGCTGGACGGATGGAGGCGGACAGAGACACCGCCGGCCAACGGCCACCTCTCCATGGTAACGACTCTGTGGTTGAGATCGAGGAGGTTCTGGCAGAAAGACTGCCCCTCTATGATGAGGCCATGCATCTGCAAGTGGAAACAGATGACCTGTCTCCGGAGGAAGTGACCGAGTCTATCGTTAGGTGGCTGAAAGCTTCAAGTAGTGAATAGCCTTGGGGGTCATTCGGCTGCGCCGTCATTGGGTCATTTGGGCTTGCGCCCGTCATTGAGTCGCTAAGACGCCATATTATTAGATACCTACGAATGACAACAAATGACGCCGAAGGCATAATGACAGCGAAGCGTAATGACTTAGTGACCAGTTAAGGTATGCTCAATATAAATTGAAGGAGCTAAACTATGCCAGGAAATACCTTCGGTACCATGTTTCGCGTCACCACCTGGGGTGAATCCCATGGACCTGCCCTGGGTGCTGTGGTTGACGGCTGCCCGCCAGGCGTGACTCTCACCGCAGAGGACATAAACCAAGAATTGGCCTGGCGACGAGCTCGCGATAGTCGTGTTTCTACTTCTCGCAGGGAACCGGATCAAGTAGAAGTCATGTCAGGTGTTCTTGAGGGTCGCACCACCGGCACTCCCATAAGCCTCGTGATCTACAACCGAGATGTGGACAGCAGCGCTTACGATGATCTCATGAATGTCTTTCGACCGGGCCACGCTGACTACACATACTGGCACAAATATGGAATTCGAGAGCGGCGTGGAGGTGGCCGGGCCTCGGGACGGGAGACGGTGGCTCGAGTAGCTGCCGGCGCTGTGGCGAAAAAGGTCCTGGATCAGCATGGGATTACCGTGTTGGGTTACACTGTGGCCTTGGGTGGCATTCGTGCTCAAAACTTGCATTTTGGTGAGATTTTTAAAAACCCTCTTTTCTGTCCAGATCCCGAAGCAGTCCCACGAATGATTCAACGTCTGCAAGAGATCAAAGAGGCCGGAGATTCGGCTGGCGGGGTAGTAGAGGTCCGGGCTCAAGGATGTCCGGCCGGCCTCGGCGAACCGGTGTTTGCCAAACTGGATGCAGCCCTTGCTGGGGCTCTGATGGGGATTGGCGCGGTGAAAGGTGTAGAGATCGGCAGCGGCTTTGCAGCAGCAGGAATGTTCGGCTCAGAGAACAACGATCCCTTGAGTCCAGGAGGGTTTCTTTCCAATAACTCCGGCGGCATTCTGGGAGGAATTTCCAACGGATACGAGATTGTGGCTCGCGTGGCAGTGATACCCATTCCCTCCATTGAGAAGGAGCAGGAGACCATCACTGAGGACGGTGAGTCCATAACCCTCTCGGTCAAGGGAAGACACGACGTCTCGGCCATCCCCCGTATCGTGCCCGTTTGCACCGCCATGGTGCGGTTGGTTCTGGCGGATATGTTGTTACAACAGAAAGCGATAAGACAATAGGCACTACGCAGTCCGAAATCGGAGATCAGAAACCGAAGGCGCAAAGCATGTCATTTCGCTCTGCGCCAGTGCGCTTCGCTGTCATTAGGGCTGCGCCCGTCACTAGGCCTTACGGCCGTCATTAAGTTGTCTCAACGCTACAATGACA
>PPDG01000582.1 GCA_002899795.1 Desulfobacteraceae bacterium
AATTATGATTGGCCCGGTAATGTGCGCGAGTTGATAAATGTTATTGAGTATTCCTTTGTTCTTTGTCATGAAGGCGAGATTATGCCAAACCATCTCCCTGCCAGGGTCACCGGTAAACCGCCCGGCGTGGCGCCAAGGCGGCGGGCTGTGAAAAAGCAAAACGATGATGTGGAGAGGAAGCGGATTTTAGAGGCTTTAGCAGCCACTGGTGGGAACCAATCTAAAGCCGCCGAGATACTTGGGATCAGCAGGGTAACGCTATGGAAACGGCTCAAAGCCTTTGATATCCAAGTGGACAGGAAAGTCAGGGGTTAAGAAAAGAAAGCGAGACAACTATGTCCAAGCACAAAGTGGTATTTCAACCTGTTGGCGCTAAGATAGAGGTGGAGAAAAAAAGCAGCATCCTTGAAGCGGCTGCTGAAGCTGGCATTTACATTAACAGTCTCTGCGGTGGCGAGGGAGTTTGTGGTAAGTGCAGAGTGCAGATTACCCACGGTGAGGCTAAACCCACCAGTCACAGTATGAGATTTCTCAGTCGCGAAGAGATCAATGCAGGATTTGTCCTTGGTTGCCAGACCGAGATCAAAGACGACCTAGAAGTCTGGGTACCTCCTGAGGCACGCTTGGAGGAGGAGCAAATACTGACTACAGAGAGCATGGTTTGTTATGATCAACCGCAGGACCTCCAGGTGAGTGACACTTTCGATATCCCGTCACTGCTTTACCTGCCCGTAACAAAAAAGCTCTACCTCTCCCTGCCCGAGCCGAGCCTCACTGACAATATCTCTGATCTCGACCGGATCTACCGCGAGATTCGCAAAAAAATTCAGGCGCCATATCTGGAAGCTTCACTGTCCACTCTCAGAGGACTGGCTGAGCTGCTGCGGGACAACAAGTGGCAGGCTACTGCAACTTTGCATCCCCATGATGAACATTGTGTAGAGATCTTATCGCTGGAACCAGGCGACACCTGCGCAGAAAACTACGGTATTGCCTGTGATATTGGCACTACTACCATTGTCGCTCAGTTGGTTGATCTCCGCAGTGGCGCTGTCCTGGGAGTAGAGGCAAGTCACAATCAGCAGGCCAAGTATGGTGAGGATGTTATCTCGCGGATGATCTTTGCCTGTGGTCGGGGCGGATTGTCTCCCATTCATCACGCGGTCATCGACTCTATTAATACCCTCATCGACACTCTTCTGGAAAAGCACGGTGTCGAAGCCAGCAACGTCACTGCTTTGACCGCTGCCGGCAACGCCACCATGACTCATCTTTTCCTGGGTCTCGAGCCTTGCACCATTCGTTTGGAACCTTATATCCCCACCGCCAACTTTTTGCCCTCCGCCTCTGCTGCCGAACTCGATCTCCATCTACACCCCAAAGCGGTGGTGAACTGCATGCCCGGGGTAAGTTCTTATGTGGGCGGAGATATCACTGCCGGGGTGCTGGCCTCCGGCATCAGCAATAGCCCTCAAGTTTCTGCTCTCATAGATATCGGCACCAATGGCGAGATCGTAATAGGCAACGATGAATGGCTGGTTTGCTGTTCGGCCTCGGCAGGACCGGCTTTCGAAGGAAGTGGCACCAAATGCGGTATGCGGGCCACGAAAGGGGCGATCCAGAAAGTCCGCTTAGAGGAAGACCAGGTACGTTATGAGACCATTGGTGGGTCCAAAGCCAGAGGCATCTGCGGCTCTGGACTGATTGACATTATTGCCGAACTATACCGAAATAGGATCATCGATCCCAATGGCAAATTTCCCCAAGACTCTGCCAACCCCAGAGTGCGAGAGAATGAAGGTGAGATGGAATTTGTCCTGGCCAGTGGTGACGAAACGGAAACCGGAAAAACTGTAGTGGTCACCGAAAGCGATATCAGCAATCTGATAAAATCCAAAGGCGCCATTCTGGCAGCAATGCGACTGTTGCTCAGTAGCGTTGGCATGTCATTCCATGATCTGGAGCGCATATTTGTGGCTGGGGGCTTCGGCAACTTTATGGATGTGGAAAAGTCCATCTTCATCGGCCTACTGCCAGATGTCCCAACTGAGCGAGTTCAGTTCATCGGCAACAGTTCCCTCACAGGGTCGCGAATGGCCTTACTCTCAAGACATGCTCTTGAACGCGCCAATACCCTGGCACGACAGATGACCTATTTCGAACTCTCGATTGATCCAAGGTTTTACGACGAGTTCGTCGCCGCTCTTTTCCTACCCCACACCGATCTGGACCTTTATCCCTCGGTGAAGAGGGTAATGGGAAGCTAAAGATAACCTTTCGTCCAACAAAGACCAGCATTGCTTATCAGAAGTACCACTTGGCTTGAATTGAATTCGAAGGAGGTAGCGAAAATGCGAGTTGTGGCTTTTAACTGCAGTCCGAGGAAAAAGGGAAATACGGAAACGATGATTAATGTGGTGCTCGAGGAACTGGAAAACGAAGGAATTTCAACGGAGTTGGTCCAGGTTGGTAAGAAAAAAATCAGGGGCTGCATAGCCTGTTACCTATGTCTGGAAAATAAAGACTCCAGGTGTCACGCTGGCAAGGAAGGTGACATTCTCAACGACTGTCTGGCGAAGATGATCGAGGCGGATGGGATCATTATTGGTTCCCCCACCTACTTCAGCAACATTTCCACCGAGGCCAAAGCCCTCATCGACCGGGCCGGATTGGTGAGCAGAATGAACGGCGATTTGCTCAAACGGAAAGTGGGGGCAGCAGTTATAGCCGCCCGCCGGGGCGGGGCTGTTCCGGCCTTCTCAGCGGTAAATTATTTTTTCCTCATCGGCCAGATGATCGTTCCGGGTTCGACATATTGGAATTTCGGCTATGGCTCGGATCCAGGCGAGGTAGAAAAAGACGAGGAGGGCATCAAGACCATGAAGGATCTTGGGGTCAACATGGCTTGGTTGTTGAAGAGATTAAAGGATTAGCAAGAGGACGAGTGGGGCAATCACGGTAGGCCACTGTCGACATTTTCAGGGCCAATTTCTATCTCAATGTCCTTGAACTTCCCGTTACTCTTTGTCTTCTCGCCAGGCAAATGGGCGGTATTGAGAGCTTGCAACCGTTGCAAGTAAGCCATCTTGGTGCGTTCGCGCTCAGCTGCCAGCGCAACTACTTTTTTCAAGGCCGGCTCGCGTTGGTCGTCAGTACCATACAAAACGTCCAGTTGTAGAACCTGCAGTTGCGCCTGGGTTGTTATCAGGTATTTTTCCAGCGCTATCTTCAGTTCGTTGGCCCTGGCACCGACATCCGCAGGTAAAGTCCCCTCGTGGACCCGAGCCAGCATCTCCCCATGCATTTGTCGAAAAGCTTCAACCAGATCTCTTGGCTCAGGCTCCATACTGGGGATCTCGCCAGGAGCTGACCCCTGATCCGTTGCACACCCTGGAGCTAGAATCATAGCGAGAAAAACGGCCATCACCAGAATGGCACACCGTAAGGTTCGAAGGACAATCATCATAATAAGATCTCTTTGCTGAGGTGAATGGCGTTGCACAAAAGCAGTAGGGTAATCCGTTTCAGATTATGGCCTGCTTTCGAGTAGTTATCAACATTAAGTTCTCTCGGTGGATTCACTCCGTTTAATATACCCTACGAGGCTGTCCGACAACGTCATTCTGAGGAGTCCCGCCGACGGCGGACTACGAAGAATCTCGAAATCCTTCGCTTAGTTTATCCCATC
>PPDG01000069.1 GCA_002899795.1 Desulfobacteraceae bacterium
AGCATCTCCCGGGTGCTGGTGCGAGTGCAACTGTCCCGAGGTGAATCGGTGGTTTCCATCGGCAGCATTTACGATGCGGCTCTCTGGTATGAGCGGGAAGTGTTCGAGCTTTTTGGCATTCGTTTTGACAACCATCCAGACCTACGCCGGCTTCTCCTGCCGGAGGACGCTGACTTCTACCCGCTCTTGAAAGATTACGGCAAGGTCCACGCCTTCAGAAGCACGGAAGAGATCTATGGCGAATGAGTTCCTTGAGCCCATAACCGAGCAGACCTTCTATTTGAACATGGGGCCACAGCACCCTAGTACCCATGGGGTCTTGCGCCTTTTTCTCAAACTGGATGGGGAGTACATTGTTGAGGCAGACCCGGTCATCGGCTACGGCCACCGTGGCCACGAGAAGATGGCGGAGAGTCACCTCTATGAGCAATTTCTCCCCAACACTTCACGGATGGACTACCTTGCAGGTCTGATTTTTAACCACGGCTACGTTGCCGCGGTAGAGAAGATGGCTGGTATTGAGGTGCCGCCACGAGCTGAGTACATCAGAGTGATCTGTGCCGAGCTCAATCGCATCTCCAGTCACCTGCTCTGGTTCGGTACCTATGTTATGGATCTGGGAGGCTTCACCCCGTTTCTTTACAGCTTCGATGATCGGGAGAACATCCTGGATATTCTGGATCGGGTCAGTGGCTCCCGTCTCACCTACAGTTACTGCCGTTTCGGTGGGGTGTCCAGGGATGTGGACGACGAATTCATCACTGCGACGCACCAATTCGTTGAACGGCTGCGTAGTCGTTGGGATGACTATCATAATCTGGTTACCAAGAATGTAATTTTTATCCATCGAGCCAAGGATGTGGGGGTGATAAATCGGGAGCTTGCCCTGCGCTTCGGCTGCACCGGGCCGATCCTGCGAGCTGCAGGAGTGCCATATGACGTCCGTAAGGCTGAACCCTATTCGGTTTATTCGGAGCTGGATTTCGAGATTCCCACCGGCACCAAAGGGGATGCCCTGGATCGTTACCTGGTCCGGTTGCAAGAGATGGAGCAAAGTCTGCACATCATCGAACAGGCACTGGAGCGCTTGCCTGACGGGGCGATTAAAGCAGCGGTACCTAACAAAGTGAGACCCCCCCGGGGCGACTACTACTTCGCAGTGGAATCTGCCCGCGGTGCTGTGGGTTTCTATATTGTCAGCGACGGAACCTCTTATCCCTACCGACTCAAGGCCAGAGTTCCATCATATGGTAACCTGCAGGTTCTCACTGAGGTGCTGCCCGGGACCCTGGTAGCGGATACCATTTCCATCCTAGGGAGCATCGATATCGTTGTACCTGAAGTAGATCGGTAGTCACTAGTATCTAAGCGGAGATAAACATGGCCGCCTGGCAAAACCTGGTAAACTTCCTCGGTCCTGATCTGGCGCGGATTATCGTGGGTCTCGTGGGTGTTTTGGCTCTGGTACAGGTCAACGCTCTGTTTTTGGTCTGGCTGGAGCGCAAAGTTGCTGCTCACATCCAGCTCCGAATCGGTCCTAAAGAGGTGGGGCCTTTTGGTATTCTCCAGACTATTGTTGATGGTATCAAGCTGGTGAGCAAAGAGCTCATCACCCCTCGCCATGTTGACCGGAAACTGTTCGTGCTTGCGCCCATCGCAGTGTTCTTGCCGGTGCTGGTGAGCTTTGTGGTGATTCCTTTCAGCGAACGCCTCCTTATCCGGGATATGAACGTTGGACTGCTCTTGATCTTCGCTTTCTCTACCTTCAATGTACTCGCGGTTCTCGTGGGTGGTTGGGCCTCCAACAACAAGTACTCCTTGCTGGGGGCCGTCCGAGCGGTGGCCCAGAATGTGGCCTACGAGATTCCTTTGCTGCTCACGGTGCTCAGCGTGGTCATGTGGTCTAACAGCTTGCAGATGTCCGAGATCGTGGCGTCACAGTCCAAGGTCTGGCACGTCTTTTGGATGCCTGTGGCCGCTCTTATCTACCTTATTTGCGCTTTGGCGGAAACAAACAGGGCGCCCTTTGACATCCCGGAGGCAGAGTCCGAGCTGGTGGCCGGCTTTCATACCGAGTACGGTGGAATGCGTTTTGCCCTGTTTTTCTTGGCCGAGTATTCCAACATGCTCATAGTTGCGGCGGTGGCAACCACCTTGTTTTTCGGCGGCTGGAAAAGTTTTCCTGGTCTTGGGTTCTTGCCTGTGCCCGGCTTGATCTGGTTCTTTGCCAAGACTTATTTACTGATCTTCGTGGCCATATGGGTGCGCTGGACGTTCCCGCGATTACGCTTCGATCAGCTCATGAACTTTTGTTGGAAGATCATGATTCCGGCGGCACTGCTTCATTTGATCGTCTACGCCGGGATCATAAAATTGGTGAGGTAGTTTGCATAATCGCGAGAGCTTTAAGTTAACGAAAGGAGTAGGGAGCTAGAATTAGGTCGCTTAAAATTCGAAATCCGAAGCACGAAGCACGAAACAAATTCAAAATCCTAATTCTCCAATGTTCAAAACGAAACCAGCCCAAGAGACTCGTCTAAAGTTTTGGTCATTTGGATTTTGAAAATTTGAATTTGTTTAGGATTTCGATATTCGATATTCGAATTTCGTGCAACAACAAAGCTTTTGAAGTGGAGAACTGAGCGGAGTCAAATCTCTTATGGGTATGATCAAAGACATTGTGGAAGGCGGCTGGAGCTTGATCGCAGGCATGTGGGTCACAATCCGTCGCATCTACCGGCCTGTGGTTACGGTTCAATATCCCCGCAAATATCTAGACATGAGCCCAGCCTACCGCGGGCACATTGAGTTTGAGCAATTTCCCGAAACTGGTAGCCATAATTGCGTTGCCTGCGGCACCTGCATGCGATTTTGTCCCAGCAATGTGATCAAGGTCCAAGGCGAAAAGACTCATACTCACAGCGAGAAACGGGCGAGTCTCTATTTTATTGATTTTTCTCACTGTAGCCTTTGTGGTTTGTGCGTGGCCAACTGCCCCACCCAGACACTGAAGTTTTCCGGTGAATATGAATTGGCGCATTATAGCCGTTGGGACGGGGTGATAGACCTTATCCAACGGTTGGAGGAGTCGGCATGAACTCGGTTCAGAGCCTCATTCAACCCCAAGTCCTAGCCCAGATAGGGTTCGCCGGGGTGGTGGCACTTACCCTTACCGGGGCGCTTATAGCAGTTTTTCCCCGAAATATTCTGTACAACGTCTTGGGCCTTATTGTCTGCCTCACCGGGGTAGCCGGAATTTTCGTCTACCTGGGAAGTCCTTTTATCGCCATGATGGAGCTCCTTATCTACGTGGGTGCAATTTGTATTTCCATTATTTTTGCTATCATGCTGTCCAGGCCGCTCCATCTGAGTCTACCCAAGAGGCGATTGCCTAAAGTAGGCCTCTCTCTGGGAGTAGGCACGGCGGTGTTCATCATGCTGAGCGCAATCATTAGTCGCACCGAGTGGCAGCCGGCCGCGATTCGCAGCAGCGATTGGTCGGTCACCACTTTGGGCACCTACCTGCTTACCCGTTACGATCTGGTTTTCGAAACGATTTCTCTGGTGCTGTTGGTTGCCATCATTGGTGCCATCATCATCTCGGGTTATGCTCGCAGGAGTACGTCGTGAACAGTCTTTACACCTATCTTTTTTTAGCAGCGTTGCTATTTAGCCTGGGAATCTTTGGGGTGTTTCAGCGCCGTTCCCTCATCGGCATGCTCATCGCTATAGAGCTCATGCTGACTGGCGCCAGCATCAACTTCATGGCCTTTAACCGCTTCCTGGCACCTGATCCCATTGTCGGTCAGATATATACCCTATTCATTATGGGCATTGCCGCTGCCGAGGCGGCCATCGCCCTGAGCATCATAGTGGCAGTATTCCGTAGACTCCGCTCCATTAATATCGAGCGGGCCCAAGAATTACGAGGCTAACCATGACCTCTTCCTGGTTCCAAGATCCAACTTTGCTGGCAGCCATGCTGGGAGCGCTGCTGCCCTTTGTTAGTTTTGTTCTGATTATGGTCTTTACCCGGCCATACCCAAAGCTGTCGGCTACGATCTCAGTTGCGGCCGTCAGTGTATCCCTCATCTGTGCTCTTTCTCTTCTCGGCCGCCACTGGCATTTGGAACAACCTATCCAATACACCGCCAGATGGATGGTCTCTGGGAAACTGTACGTTCCCTTTGGATTCATGCTGGATCAACTCAGTTTGCTCATGCTCACCATTGTTGCGGGTATCAGCTTCCTGGTGCAGGTCTATTCTCTGGGCTACATGGCTGGGGACCCTGGCTTTGCACGCTACTATGCCTTTCAATCATTGTTCGCCTGGGCCATGATGACCATGAGCATCGCCCCCACCATGCTGCAGTTCTACATTTTCTGGGAGCTGGTGGGTTTGGCCTCCTATTTCTTGATTGGTTTTTACTATGAGAAGTTCAGTGCTTCCGAAGCGGGGAAAAAGGCCTTCGTTATGACCCGTCTGGGAGATATCGCCTTCTTCCTCGGGCTGCTGCTGGTGCTGCTCAATTTTGGCAACCTGAACATTTTGGATATGAACTCCGTTGATGTAACCGCGCGCATGTCACCGGCGATGATAACGCTTTCTGCTATTCTGATCTTCGGTGGCGTTGCCGGCAAGAGCGCCCAGTTCCCCCTGCTCACCTGGCTGCCCGATGCCATGGAAGGCCCCACCCCGGTGAGCGCCTTACTGCACTCGGCCACCATGGTGGCGGCAGGGGTTTACATGTTCGCCAGAATTTTTCCCTTTTTCAGTAAGTCGCCCACCGCCATGACCCTCTTTCTGGCAATTGGCACCATCACCATGCTGCTGGCCTCAACCATGGCCATGGTGACCAGGGACATCAAGCAGGTCTGGGCTTTCTCCACCATCAGCCAGCTCGGTTTCATGGTGATGGGACTGGCGGCAGGCAGCTACTTCGCCGGAATTTTTCACCTTACCACCCATGCCGGCTTCAAGGCCTTGCTCTTCCTCTGCTCGGGAGTTTTCATCCACGAGTATGAAACCAATGACTTTTTCGAAATAGGTCAACACGGAGGGCGTGGTCTTAAAGTGCCAATTGTGTGCATAACCTTGGCTGCGGCGGCCTTGTCTGGATTGCCGCCCCTTTCCGGCTTCTTCAGTAAAGAAGCGATCATGGGGGGCCTGGCCGAACTTCCTAACCCCATCTGGCTCTGGGCCGGACTTTTGGGTGCCTTTTTAACCGCCTATTATTCATTCCGGCTGATTTTTGCCATTCTCTTTCCAAAGAAAATCGAAGAAGTCCACCACGGGGAGCATGGCGGTCATGGTCATGGCGAGGACCACCACCATGCTGGTCTCTACTGGGTGATGGCCTGGCCCCTGATTATTCTGGCCGCTGTGACGCTGGTGCTTGGTTTCTTCCAGGCCCCGTTGGAAAATTTTCTGGTGGGGCATCACGGTGGGGCTGAGGGGCATGGTGGCGGCCACCACGCCTGGCTCCTCTATGTAGCAGTGGGTCTCGCCCTTTCCGGCGTGGGCTTGGCCTGGCTTGAGTTTGGGCGCAAAGGGGCTTCCCAGGTGGGTTTTGTTGAGCGGCTGGAGCCTGTTAAGACGCTTTTTGCCGAACGCTGGTACATTGACCATTTTTATCGATTATTTCTCGATTACGTCATCTACGGGATTTTCTCCAACCTGTTTACCAGAAACGACCGCCAGGTGATCGATGGCGGCATCGACGGACTTTGCAGGGCTACTGTTGGCGGGGGCAGGGTGCTTTCATTTTTGCAGTCGGGAATGCTCCAGTACAACTTAATGGTGATGTTCGCTGTTTTGGCCCTGGTGGCACTTTACTTCTTCTTTTAGGATGAAGAGCACATGAGTATGGAGTTTGCCAATTTTCCTTATCTTTCCGCCATCCTTCTCAGTTGTGTGGTGGGCCTGCTGGTGATCCTTTTTATCCCTGCTGAGCGCAAAATGCTGATCAAGTGGGTCAGTTTGGTCTCCTCAGGGATCGCCATGGTGCTCTCCATCTATCTTTTCTTTGCGTACGACAAAGCCCAGGGAGGTCTCCAGTTCGTGGAGAAGGTGCTCTGGGTCGAGTCCATGGGCATCTACTACTTCAATGCGGCGGACGGTTTTAACCTGCCTATGCTCATGCTCACCGGTATCGTCCTCTTTACCGGGGTGCTTACCATGTGGGATTTGGAGGTCCGGGTTAAAGAGTTCTTCGCTTTCACCTTCTTGCTGGTGGCGGGAGTCTTCGGCGTTTTCATGAGCATGGATCTCTTCTTCATCTTTGTCTGGTACGATGTCTCCCTCTTTCCCATGTACCCGCTCATCGCCATCTGGGGCAGTACCCGTAAAGAATACGGCGCTATGAAGCTGACCCTCTATTTGCTGGCTGGAAGCGCGCTCATTCTGCCAGGCATCCTCTATCTTTTTGTGAAATCCGGTTTGAATACTTTTGACGTTGTCGCCCTTATGCAGCCGGGCGTCTTCACCCCATTTCAGCAGAAATTCGCCTTTATCCTACTCTATCTGGGTTTCGGCATTCTGGCGGGTGTGTGGCCTTTCCACACTTGGTCGCCGGTGGGACATGTGGCCGCGCCCACTGCGGTGAGCATGATTCACGCGGGCGTGCTTATGAAACTAGGCGCTTTTGGGGTTTTGCGCGTAGCCATATTTCTCTGCCCGGAGGGCTGGCAGTACTGGGCCCAACTCATGGCGGTGCTGGCAACCTGCGGCATTGTCTACGGCGCCTTTGTGGGTTTGGCCCAAACGGATCTCAAGTATGTAATTGGCTACTCCAGTGTTTCCCACATGGGCATTGTCGGTCTCGGTTTGGCCACTGTTACCATAGATGGGCTTAATGGTGCAGTGTTTCAAATGTTCGCCCATGGAGTTATGACTGCACTCCTCTTCTCGTCGGTGGGCTATATCTATGACAAGACCCACACCAAGATGATTCCTGAGCTGGGTGGCATGAGCAAAATAATGCCCGTGGCCTCGGGCTATTTTATCCTGGCAGCGCTGGCAGGTATAGGTGTTCCCTGTCTGGCCAGCTTCTGGGCGGAGCTGTTGGTCTTTATCGCTGCCTTTAAGACCTATCCGGTTCGGGGCGCGCTGGCCATCTGCGCGCTGGTGGTGGGCGCCCTGTTCATGTTGCGGGTGGTACAGAGAACTTTTTATGGCGAGAAGAATGAGAAATTTGAGCATCTACCCGACGTCACTTTTGGTAGCGGTATTCCTAGGATGATCCTGGTTGCGGTAATTGTATTCTTCGGCCTGTTTCCGTCGGTAATGCTTGATGTGATCCAGGTGGCTTCAGTTCCCTTTATCAACGGATTGCCATGATGAATTTATGGACTCTTTTTGTTCCTGAGCTTTACTGTTTGCTGATGGCTGTCGTTTTCTTCGGCCTGGCCCTGTCGGCACGCCCAAACCCCAGGCGTGATTATTTTGTGGCACTATTCATGGCCGGCGTTGGGGTGGTGGTAGCTCTGGCCTGCGTCAGGTTGGAAGGAACCCTCTTTTTCGAAGCTTATCGGGTGGATCTCTTTTCGCAGGTCTTCAAGGTCATGCTGGCCATGGGCTTCTTTCTGGTAGTTTGCCTGTGCACCGAACTCAATGGCATTGAGGAGCGACACCATCCGGAATTCTACCTTTTTCTTACCACCTGCACTTTGGCGATGATGATGTTGGTAAGCAGCGTCGAACTACTTACCATCTACGTTGCCCTGGAACTCTCCAGCTATTCGCTTTACATTCTGGTCCCTCTTCGCCGGGGGCATGGCGTCGATGTGGAGGCCGGTATCAAGTACCTCATGGTGGGGGCTTGCGCTTCGGCGGTGATGCTCTTCGGCCTCTCCTATGTTTTTGGGGTGACCCATACCACCTATGTGGTGGAAATTATTCAGGTGCTTCCCGGTGTTATTGGCACGCCTGCGGCAATTGTTGGTCTGCTTCTGGTGCTCTGCGGCTTTTTCTTCAAGTTGGCGGTGTTTCCGTTCCATTTTTGGGCCCCGGACGTGTATCAAGGAGCTGCCAACCAGGTGACCGCCTATATTGCGACTGCTTCTAAAGTGGCGGCGGTGGGCATTATCATAAGGATGGTGGCCTTGAGTGGGGGCAACAGCAAATATCTTGTGGATATGCTGGTGACGCTCTCCATCGCCTCCATGACCCTGGGGAATCTGGTGGCCATTGTGCAAAAAGACATGAAGCGGCTGTTGGCATATTCCAGCATCTCCCATGCCGGCTACGTGCTCATCGGAATTCTCAGCATGAGTGCTATCGGCTATGCCAGTGCCATCTTCTATGCCCTGGCCTACCTGGTTATGAACCTGTGCTGCTTCCTGGTGGTGGTGAAGGTGGCCCATGACGGCAGTGATTTAAAGATCGCCCAGTTGGCTGGACTGCATCGCCGCTCCCCCCTGTTGGCCATGGCCCTGATGCTGGCTGTTTTCGGGCTAGCCGGCATTCCTCCTACCATCGGCTTTACCGGCAAATTTCTGGTGTTCGCCGCAGCCATGGAGAAGGGCTACATCACCCTGGTTATTATCGCCATGATCAATGCCACCATTTCTCTTTACTACTATATCCTGGTGGTGAAAGCAGCCTATCTCATGGAGCCCGATGAGGAATTGCCCAGGCTTCCTGTTTCCATACCAACGAAAGTACTCACCGTGGCGCTGGTGACCGTAATGGTGGTATTTGGTGTATTTCCGCATCATTTGCTTGAGGTGGCCAGAGCAGCCGCCCGTATGCTGATGTGAGCATATGAGTAAATGAGCTAAAGTGGATAAAATGTCTTAAATATCTAAAGTGAACTAGAGCGAGTCAGAATGGAACCTCAAATCCCAAGTTTTTGCCGAACCGATGAACAGCGGCCATGTGTAACCATCTGTGCGGGCTCGGATGACTGCACCTGTGATTGTGAAAAAGTCCGAAAGGTGCTGGAAGAGGAGATTGCCGCCAGGAACTTAGGGTTGACCGTTGGCACCATGAAGGTTGGCTGCAATGGTGATTGTCCTCATGGGGTTCTGGTGGGCTTCCCGCAAAAGGGTTTTTTCTACGAGCAAGTTAAGGCAGAGCAGGCCAGAGAGGTGGTGAGCGGAACATTGATGCAAGGGCACATCTTGTTTGATCTGCTCCATATCGATCCTTTGAAAGCAACCTCCGGAAAAATTCTCTACGATCGCTCGGGGTTCATAGCGACAATTGATGATAGTTTCTGCATGATTCAGGTAGCCAAGTACTTCCTCGATTTTGAGGAGGATGTTTCCTGCGGCAAATGCGTACCATGTCGGGTTGGCTCTGTTGAGCTCCGAGAAATTCTGCAGCGTATTATTCAGGGAAAGGGAGAGCCAGAGGATCTGCAACAGCTTGATCTGGTCTGCCGTGCCATGCAGGATGCGCCCTACTGTGACTTTGCCAGAACTACCAGT
The DNA here is from genome assembly GCA_002899795.1 of Desulfobacteraceae bacterium. Classification (GTDB taxonomy): domain Bacteria; phylum Desulfobacterota; class Syntrophobacteria; order BM002; family BM002; genus BM002. The sequence continues at coordinate 9,433 of PPDG01000069.1, forward strand.
AGCCCGGTGGTAACAATTCTCAAGCACTTCCGCTCAGAGTTCGAGAAGCACATCGACCAAGGAGTGTGTCCGGCTGGAGAGTGCGAAGCCTTAGGCAAGGAAGCCGCCGAAGACAAGGAAACTGAAGAGGGCGGGGAGTAAGCACAAAGCCACAGACCGTTTATCATCTATGAAAATATCAAGGCGAGGTTATTTGTCCTCGCCTTTTTTGCTTGCACGCGTCTGTGGTTTGTAGTCCATGACTTACATCTCGATTCCGAAGAAGTTACCCAGGAGGAAATTTAGCCTCTTGCGTAAGACCGCATAAGAGTAATGCCTGGTTGCTACTTCATAATTGTATTCTACAATTTGCTTGCGCCGTTGGGGGTTTTCCAGGATTTCACGAACTGCCTGCACCACCTTTTTTGTTAAGAACCCATCCATTACCACCAGGTCAAAGGCCTGGGGTTCGATATCCCTGACAAAAACGCCATAGCGATTTACCAGTAAGGGCTTGCGGAAGTACATTGCTTCCAGGAAGGCGTTACCAAAACCCTCATAGAGGCTTGGATAGGTAATGAAATCCGCATGTGGATATACATCCCAAATAGTGTATTGTCTCTCACCACTTGCATTAATGCTACGCTTGTCGGCCACCCGGGTGGCAATTAAACGAAGGTCTACACCATCCTCCAGGGCATGATCACGGAGCCACTCGGCGTAATCGTACCCTTCGTCGCCAGCCTCGTGTGAAATGACTAGTTTGTATCTCGGATCCTGTAAGCGCTTGACCAACTCTATGGCATGCTCGATTCCCTTGCGCTGGACAATGCGAGTGGGTTGCAGGATCATCACATCACCTTCCTCCAGACCAATTTCCTGACGCAAGTTGCTATTGTACTCATGGTCATCCTGAGGTGGATTTTCGAAATCCAACACGTTAGGGATAACAATGGAGGAGATTCCGGTGCGCAGGGCGAGTTCCTCCTGGGCCACGGAGTTGATCACCACATGCATTATGTTGGGAAGGTTGGGCGGGAAAGCCATCTGGAGGTAGTCGTGAACACCCGAGACCGAGAATCGCACTCGTTCCCAGTAAAAGTCGTGGTGGTGGGCGATGGTAGGCATTTCAGTTTCGGCGGCCACCTCGGTGAGTGCCAGTCCCAAGGCAATGTGCATGGGAATGGTCAGAGAGTTCTGGGCGATGAGCACATCTAGGTGGAACTTTTCAATGAACTCGTAGAGCCGCACTTTCAGGAGGCTGCGGAGGGCATGAAGCATGTCTGTTACCACAGCCTTTCGCCCTTTTCTGCCAAAAGCTTTTTCCTGAACCCATTTCACCGTATCGTGCTCGAAGTGGGCCTCCTCAACTAAGAGGCTCCTTTCCTGGTCTCTGTCGAGTTCCCCAGCAAACCAGTAACAACGATGGCCACTGGCCTCCAACACCTCTGCCCATTTGGCCGATTCCAGTGAAACGCCGTCATTCCCCGCGAAACGAGTTGAGACGAAGCCTATGTTCTTTCCCATCTCAGCGAACACTCCTGAAAGTATTATCAAGACCTGCTGGCAATGCAGGAAGGGATTGTGGCAAAAAAGCCTGTAACATGCAAGCCAAAGTTGAAGCTCCCTGCAGCAAGCTGCAGGGAATCTTCGAAATGTAAGGAATTAATCCATTCTATTGTAGTTCGCTCGCTAACCCCGCAGCCCCGTTGAAGCGGGATCTCCGCTTCGCTACGACAAGCTACGGGGATTGCGCTCGCTGAAGCATTTTCAAGATTTATGCCACTTCGCATAGCGCATAGAGCATAGCTCATAGCGAAGAATCTTAACCCTAAGAACGCTATGCGCTTGGCGCTCTGCGCTCTGCGTCTTCTCATGTGTTGCCAACCGGTTGATATTATTATAATGTAACCAAGGAGGAAAAAGTAGTCCATGCCAATTCCCGACACTTTGGTCGTCATTCACTATCACCTGTTACCGGGAGGGGTTTGCTCGGCCATCAAAAACAGTGTTTTTGCTCTCAGCCAAGCAGGATGGTTTGCGCACCGGACCCTGCGAGTCCTGACTGGCAGGATGGACGGGGTGGAAGAATTCGCAGAATATCTGAACCGAATGGGTATTCAGGTGGAAGTTGAGGTGGATGCGAGATTGGACTACAGTGATCGAGTATGGTCTGAGCCTGATAACTTCTGGGACAATGCTTCAGCTCTGGCAACCTGGCTTCTCCGACAAGGTCGGGGAACCTCTTTATTTTGGACGCATAACCCCACTCTCGGCAAAAATGGACTGCTGACTGCTGGTCTTATGCTTGCGGGACAACAGGCAGAAGATACGGATTCCCCGCATCGGTTTCTCCACCACATTCATGATTTTTCTGAGTGCGGTAGGCTGTGGAACCTAATGAACTTGCGGCGGTGTTGGGGCAGCGGTGGTCTGGAGGATTTCTATCCCGTTGCCAATAATGTTGGCTATGCGGTTCTCAATAGTGCGGATTCCCTAAGATTGGCCCAAGCCGGAATACCGAAGGACCGAATTTTCCACCTTCCTAACGCGGTGGCTTCCATGCGGGCTGAGAAGAAGAAAACCAAAGAAGCAATAGCGGTGGAGCTGCAGCGCTATGCTCGTAACCGTGGATATCGGTTTGAACCTGAACGGCAGTGGTGGACCTTACCCATACGGCTTATTCGACGAAAGAACGTGGTGGAAGCTTTACTCTTGGCAGCTATTGCAGAAGAGCCTCCTCAGCTGCTTGTTACTTTGGATGCCAACTCGGAGCCCGAACGTCCCTATGCCGAGGCCGTAAAAGACCTGTTTAGAAGACACAATCATGCTGCGGTTGTGGGCTTCGGCCATGAACTGGTGGGGAGCGCCTTTGGTTTTGACGACCTTCTGCTGGCCTCGGATGTGGTGGTCACCACTTCGCTGTTGGAGGGATTTGGTTTCTCCTTTCTGGAGGGAGCCAGCCGGGGCATCCCTTTGGTGGGAAGGAATCTCAATGAGCTAACCTCAGACTTTGCCGATGCCGGCTTTCCGGGGGACTCGCTTTATGAGCAGTTTTTGGTGCCAGTTGACAGGGAAACGAGAGCAGAGATGATTAGCAAAGGGTGCCAATTCGCTCAGAAACAAGGCCAGCTGTTGGGACTCAACAACTCCACCATTGATAGATTTGCTGATGAAGTGAAGGCGATCTTTTCTGATGATGCAGTAGATTTCGGCTTTCTAGAGCTCAAGCAGCAGCTTGGCCTCATTGACTGCCTTCGAGAAAACGCTTTCGTACAGGAGCTGAGGTCTTTGAATCCGGCAGCCGCTGAGCCAGCGATTTTTCCTCATGATTTCACTGAGCGAGTGGAGGAGCAATTTGGATTGCAGCCCCACGCTACAAAGTTTGCAGCTGCAGTAGAGGGGTTATTTGGCCAGACATTTGAAGAGGCAAGCGCTGAAAAGATCAGTAACAGATTGCTGGACCTCTATTTTCTCCCGAGGTTCCATCGTCCCCTCATAGGAGGTTGGTAGTGCAAAATTGGCTTTCAATCCTACAAGAATTTCCTGTGCCGGAACCTGCGGTCACCGTGTCAGGAGGGGATGTTCCTCCTTTGGAGCCGCTTCCAGGGGTCATTTTGTTTGACGTCTACGGTACGCTGGTATGTCCTCATTTGGGTGATCTGGATGACCAGGCTCAGCTGGTTTCTAGTGAGGATAGTTTTGTGGCGACCGCTGAACGCTTCGGCTTTACCAAAGATGTGGGTATCGACTGGCACCGGTGGTTTTTTGAGGCAATTGCTTCAGAGCACAAGGAACTGAAGGAGCAGGGCATCTCCCCGGCAGAGGTTCAAGTAGATCAAATCTGGGCTGACATGATTGGCAGGGTGGGGGGAAACTCAACGGGCAGCCAACCCCGGATGTTTGCAGCCTACCGTGAGATGTTGGCAAATCCGGTCCGGGCTTTCTCGGGAGCGGTTGAGGCTTTGAGAACATTGAAAGAAGGAGGGGTAGGGCTGGGAATAGTATCCAATTCGCAATTTTACACCATGCCCATACTCGGACTGACCCTGGGAATCAACCCAGAAGAGTTCTTCGACCCAAAGTTAACCTTTCTCTCTTTTCGGCTCGGCTTCTCCAAGCCCTCCCCATATTTTTTCCGGCTGGTTAGAACAACGCTACTGCACTTGGGTCTCAGGCCTGAGGAGGTTCTGGTGGTTGGCAATGACCGTGAAAATGACGTATTGGCGGCAGAGGCACATGGTTTGCAAGCAGTACTCTTTCACGGCAATGACCAGAGTGTGCGTTTGGGGAAGGGTGGCCTTGCAGGAACAGTGATTACCAACTACCAGACGTTACTTACTGCATGTGGGCTGTGAGGAGCCTGACATGGGCAAGAACATTGGCTTTATATCCACCCGGTTTGCGGGAACAGATGGTGTTTCATTGGAAGCGGCCAAGTGGGCCCAGCTTCTCTGGGATAGGGAACACGTTTCCTACTGGTTTGCCGGGGAGCTGGACCGTGAATCCAGCTCGAGTATGCTGGTGCCCGAGGTCTTTTTTGACCATGAGGAGGTCCGCTGGATCAACGAGCACGTGTTCGGAGTCAAACATAGGACTTCAGAGACCAGCGGTCATATCCATGCCATGCGGAATTACCTCAAGGGAAGGCTTTACGAATTCATCGAAAAGTTCGACATCGACATCATTATTCCCCAGAATGTTTTGAGTATTCCCATGCATATCCCCCTGGGATTGGCGGTTACCGAGTTAATTGCCGAAACCGGCATTCCCACCATTGCCCATCACCACGATTTTCACTGGGAAAGACTTCGCTTCTCGCTGAACGCAGCCCAGGATTATCTGCAGATGGCATTTCCCCCCAAACTGCCAAGTATCCAGCACGTGGTGATCAGTAGTCTGGCACAAGAAGAATTGGCCCTGCGGACCGGGATTTCAGCTACCGTCATTCCAAATGTGCTGGATTTCGAAAATGAGCCGCAAGCGGATATCGAGTATAGTAAGAATTTTCGTCAGGAAATTGGTCTAGCAGAAGGTGACGTCCTCATTTTGCAACCCACCAGGATAGTTCAGAGAAAAGGCATCGAACATGCAATTGAGTTGGTGAGTCAGCTAGGAGATCCGAAATACAAGCTGGTCATCTCTCATGAGGCCGGTGACGAGGGATATGACTACGCCACTTTCGTTGAAGATCATGCCCGAGATCATAAGGTGGACCTAAAGCTGGTTTCCTGCCACATTGGTGAGAATCGTGGCGTCAATGAAAAGGGGGAGAAACTTTATACTCTTTGGGACGTATATCCCCACGCCGATTTTGTCACCTATACCAGCCTGTATGAGGGCTTTGGCAACGCCTTTCTGGAAGCTGCCTATTTTCGCAAGCCCATTTTGATCAATCGTTATGAGGTTTTTGTCCGGGACATCGAACCGCAGGGTTTTGATCTGATCGTCATGGATGGATTCATTACGGATCGAGTGGTCAACCAGGTACGAGATGTATTGGAGTCACCGGAGAGACGGGACGGCATGGTAGATCACAACTACAAAGTGGCAACCAGGCACTATTCCTACTCTGTGCTGAGAAAAAGACTGGCCTTTCTCATTGCTAACTTTTTTGGAATCGAAATTTAGCATGGAGCATAGAGAGCTCTAAATGCCTAAAATGTCTAAAGTGCCTAAAGTGATCTAAAATGTCTAAAATACAATAAAATCTCAAATCCCAAGCACCAAATTACAAATAAATCTCAAATTCCAATAATCAATGACCCAAACATATTTGGGATTCTCTTTTTTTAAGATGATAGGGAGGTTTGGAATTTTGAAACTGGGGACCCGCCTGCAGGGTGGGGAGTCCAAGCGAAGCGCGGACAATTTCGGTCATTGTTATTTGCCCTTCGACTAGGCTCAGGGTGGTGAGCTTGTCGAACCATTTGTTATTTGGGTTTTGTGATTTGTAATTTCCATGCTTCAATCTGCAATCTAAAATTCCTAAATCCCTCAATCCTTTCATTCCTGAATTCCCAAAAGCGCCTATACCCTTGTGTGCCAGCACATAATTTAGTAAGCTTAAATTATTATCTTAGCCTGCCCCATCAACTCGATGCATCACCCGCGCGAAAGGAGGAATGATGTCGTTTTTTGCCCAGAAACATACTAAGATAACTTCCTTTCATCTCCTGGGACCTCAGCCCCTGGACATGAAAACCAAGCTCCGCTTTCACTCCAAGTGGAAGAAGGCCGTACTGGTGGTTCCTTTGCTTGTCACTGAATTCACGGATGAGGAAAACCTCCCGGTGTTCAAGAACATTGTCAAGCATCTTAGGGAGGTGAAATACCTCTCCCACATTATCTTTGGCCTGGACGGAGCCAACGTTGATGAGGCCAATATGCTGGCGGATATCTTGAAGTCATACGGTCTGAAAAACTTTCTCATACAGCACAACAATGGTCCTGGTTTCTCTTCCATTTATGAGAAACTATCACAGGCAGGTTTTGCAATCGACGAGCCGGGCAAGGGCAGGAATATGTTTCTCTCCTTCGGCATTGCCTTGGCTTTGGGCGCCCAGTGTATAGGAGTGGTTGACGCTGACATCAGGACGTTTGATCGCAAATTGATTGACCGGCTTTTCTACCCGGTCGTGGTGTTGAACTACCAGTTTTCGAAGGCGTTCTATGCCAGACTCAGAGACGATCAGCTTTACGGCCGCGCCAAAAGGTTGCTGCTAGATCCTCTCCTTATTGCGCTCAAGAGAAAATTCACCGACACTCAGGAGGACAAGGTCCTCAGGATCGTGGAGTTTCTCCTCAATTTCCACTATCAGTTGTCCGGGGAGGTGGCCTTTGAAAACAGTTTGCTGAGGCGGATGCACTTCGCCACCAACTGGGGCGTGGAAATCTTTACACTCATTGAGGTCTATCGCAAGGCCAACGCCATTGCCCAAGTGGAGGTTCTCGAGGGCCCTTATGATCACAAACACCAACCCCTATCGGTAGCGGATGATAGTCGCGGAATCCACAAGATGGGAGTTGATATCGTCAGTACCCTTCTAAACGCGCTCGTTATTGAAGAGGGGTTAGAGATTTCCGATCATTTCGTTCGGGATCTCACCCTCACTTACTTGGATGTGGCTGATCAACTCATCAAGATGTATGCAGACAATGCCGCCTTTTCAGGATTGAAATATGATCGCAACGAAGAAGAGCGTGCGGTGCGCACTGTTTTCAAGGACGCCATTCTTTTGGCCGGAGATCTCCTGATCTCGCCCTACCGGCTGACTGAACGCTTTCTAAGCTTCGTCACAGCGAACGAAGAGTTCAAGCCTTTCATAGAAAGCGGGCTTGCCCAAGCCATCGGTGAAACTGGAGTGAAGCTGAGGGGTCAACTCTATGAAACTCCCCATACTGTTTCATGGGATAGGGTCAACATGAGGTTGCCCCAAATAATGTACGAGCTCATCGACATTATTGAGCAGGAAAAGATGAAGTATCAGTGAGTGCAGATTCTGGCGAGTAATCACTGTTTGGATTTTTCTTGTTCCACCCCGTAGGCTTTGAGCTTGCGGTGCAAGTGGCTCCTCTCGATACCGATGGCCCCCGCAGTCTTTGAGATGTTCCACTTATGCTCCTCTAGTCTTTTTCGCAAGTACTCTTTTTCGAATTGAATTTTGGCCGTCTTAAAGTTGGGCTGATCCAAGGCGTTACTGGTGCTGACCTGCTCAAAACACTGGTGGAAAGAGGCAGGGATGTGGTGTGGTTCTATGACCTCTTCTGGCACCAAGATTACCAGACGCTCTATGAAATTCTTCAGCTCTCTGACGTTGCCAGGCCATGGATATTTCTGCAAGACGGGTAAGACATCATCGCCGATTCGTTTATTGGTCAAACTGCCTTCTTGAGCAAATTCCTCCAAAAAATCTTCAACCAGCAATGGGATGTCCTCCGCACGATCTCTCAGTGGGGGTACCTGGACGGGGATGACGTTCAAGCGATAGTAAAGATCCTCCCGAAACCATCCTTCGCCGATCTCCCGCTTCAGATCTTTGTTGGTGGCAGCTATGATTCGAACATCCACCTGGATGATCTTGCTGCCCCCCACACGCTCGAAGCGTTGCTCTTCAAGAATTCGCAAGATTTTCGCTTGAGTTTTCAGGCTCATGTCGCCAATTTCGTCCAGAAAAAGGGTGCCATGATTGGCCAAATCAAAGCGTCCCCGCCGCCGCTCATTGGCGCCGGTGAAAGCACCTCGCTCGTGTCCAAAGAGTTCGCTTTCAATAAGATCCTCAGGGATTGCAGCGCAGTTGACCTCGACCAAAGGACGCGTATTCCTAGGGCTGAGATGATGGATGGCCCTCGCCACCAGCTCTTTTCCGGTGCCGTTCTCACCTGTTATCAACACGGTGGCCTGAGTCGGAGCTACGCGTTCGATTGTTTCTTGAAGTTGAAGGATAATGGCAGTATTCCCGGTGATTTTGTTCGGGATTCTCGCCTTTTGGCGCAAAATGATGTTGTCATCGCTGAGTTGGCGGAAATTTAAGGCATTCTGAATGGTGACCAGGGTTCTTTCCAAGGAAAGGGGCTTTTCGATAAAATCGTAGGCCCCGAGCTTGGTAGCGGTTACCGCTGTCTCAATGCTACCGTGACCAGATATCATGATAACCTGGAGCCCCGGGTGGAGGCCGCGCATACGCTTGAGTGTCTCTATGCCATCGATTCCTGGCATCCAAATGTCTAGGAGAATCAAATCCGGCATCTCCTCTTCTATGGTTTTCAGTGCTTCATTGCCATCACTTGCACAAATGACCTTGTAGCCCTCATCTTCCAAGACCCCTTCCAGGGAAGTACGGATGCTCGGCTCGTCATCCACAATCATGATTGTCTTCGTCATTGTTCCACTTTCTCGTCGCTAGATGCCTGTTGCTTGATGCTTGGTGCCAGATAGCAATATGATTTGATCGACATGTTCGCTAATAAAAGTTGCTATCTGATATTTCCGATATCCAGTATCTATTGCGCCCGCAGGGCGTTGAAATCAAGCAAGTTCCGTCATAGATCTCCGGGATTTGCGGCTGCCGCCGGGCAATTCAACGACGATGGTTGTTCCGCGCGGTTGATTGTCGCGAACACGGATGAAACCGTGATGGTCTGCGATGATATTGCTTACTATGGCCAGACCGAGTCCAGAGCCCTTCTCTTTGGTAGAAAAATAGGGTTCAAACATCCCTATCTTATCTTTGCCAGGGATGCCCGGGCCGTTGTCTGAGACCTCGAGACGGGCAATTTTCAGAATCTCATCGAAGGAGAGGTTAACGCTGATTTCGCCGTTGCCATCCACGGCAGTCACGGCGTTATCTAGTAGATTAATCATAACCCTTTTCATTTGCTCGCGGTCCAGATCCAGTAAGGGAAGGGGATTCTGTTGTTCGAAAACAAAGCTTGTTGCAGGATGACTCTCGCGAAAGAGTGATATGGTCTCCTCAACGATCTCTGGTAAGTCGTTTGGCGAAAGGCTAGCAGCCGGCATTCTGGCGAAGTTGGAAAATTCGTTGACCAACAACTTCAGCTCATCCACCTGATTAATAATAGTACGGGTGCACTCCTCAAAGACCTTGCCGTCCTCGGCAAACCTTCGAAGATATTTCCTCCGCAACCTTTGGGCTGAAAGTTGAATGGGAGTCAGAGGATTTTTAATTTCATGGGCGATACGTCTTGCTACCTCCCGCCATGCTGCCATTCGTTGTGCCTTCTCCAGTTCGGTGAGGTCATCGAACACCACGACGATACCCACGTACTGTCCCTCCTCATCGCGGAGGATTGAGACGGTAACCAGAAGGGTCATGAGGCGGTTACCCACCAAAGAGCTAACCTGTCTTTGCATGGTGGGCTGCTTGGTTATCTGGTGCATTTCAGTGAATTTGCCGGCTATCTCCATGTGGTTCGCTTGGAGCACCTCAGAGTAGTGACGATGCAGTACATCTTCGGCCTGGAGGCCAAACATGGACTCCGCGGATTTGTTGATAGTTCGTAGGTGTCCCTCGCCATCAACCGAGACCACACCCGCGGCCACATTGCCGAGAACGATTTCCATGTACCTGCGTCTTCTCTCATTCTCCTCGCTGGTGAGCTTTAGTTCCAAGTTGGTTTCTTTGAGGGCTGCCTGGCTGGCCTGGAGATCGACAGTCATTCTGTTAAAGGAATTGACCAAGGTGCCGATCTCATCGTCAGAATCCTGGTCAACGTGAACGTCCAGGTCGCCATCGGCAATACGTCTGGCACCCTCAGCCAGTTCTTGAATAGGCACGGTAATGCTCTTGGCCAGATAAAAGCCGAACCAAGAGGCACAGAAGAGAATCAGCAAGGTCACAATGGAGAGCATGATCAGGTGACTGATCTTAATAGGTTTCTTCAGCATCTTCATCTGCTGGTAGTTTTCAAATCCCCGAGTGATTTCAGCCATACTGGTCATGAGATCTTGCGGCAATAATTGGCCAACAATCAAAAGGCCAGCCATTTGTTTGCTGTCGGTTGGGGTGTAAACAGGAGTCAGGGTCCAGATCAGATCACCTGCGGTTGAGGGGGTGATGTGGTGCAGGGCTTGGCGATTGGTGGCTACCTGCTGAATCACATCCCGCATGGGCTGGTCCAGAACGACGGGCGGTGAATCGGTTTGGGGGTCCTGTGTCAAAAGTTTGAGATTATGGGAATAAATGGCGATATTGTGAAGGCTATGTTCGCTACGTGCCTCCCGGATGAGCTTCAGTAATTGCTGGCGCTTTTTTTTGTCTAGTAAGTCTCGTTTGGAAACGGACTTACCTAACTGGTTGCTGACGGTAAAACCTGAGTTGATGGCCTTTTGGTAGAAGGATTTTCCCAATTCTAGTGACGTTTTCAGAGACTGCTCCACCTGTATGTTATACCAGTATTCCATGCTGGTGGAGATGAACTGACTGGCCAAGCCAAAAAGAATGATGGTTGGAAACAAAGACAAGGTGAAAAAGGTGATCACCAGTTTGGTGCGAAGTCGGTGTCCAAATATGTTGCGTTTGCGCTCGAAGATGAGTTTGACCACATTGCGCGTAACCAGATAAACAAGGAGCAGCAAGAGGATGACATTAATGTTCATCAAAGCAAAAATTATGACGTTGCTGCCCATGGGGAGTTTGCTGCCAAACTGGAGGAAGTGACTCTCAAGGTAGGTAAGGAGAACTATCAGTCCCAGAGAGACGATAATGATGTTTCGCTCTCGCCTCCGGCGACTCTGTTCCCTGGTGCGATCTGGTTTTTGCGGAGAAATCATGGTTTCCTAAATTATAAAAACCTTGCTCAGTAAATAAAGTCAACAGTGTACCAATCGGTTTCAAAATCCCACAGTGATACGAAGAATAATACATAGTGGAGATAAAGGGGCAGACGAACCTTTTCCAACTCGGCCTTAACACGCAATTGATACTTACCCCTTGCTTGAAGTTCCTTCAAGGGTACAACCCTGATGTTCCTGATTTCTGCCATGGCCTTCTTGGCTGTTTCAAAGTCTTTGACTACAAGCTCAGTGTCGCCCTCTTCCTAACGCATGACCCGAAATTCGTTTTTCAAACTGTCATATTTGATGGTGTGCTCTAAGGTGATGGAGGCGATGGAAGCGTCAAGCCAGACCGCCCGGGTTCTGTAAAGTTTGATAACGATAGTAAAGGTTGTGGGAATGCCGTTGAGTATCGCTTCTTCCATCTCTCGGGTAAAACAGCCCTGTATGTCAAAAAATACAAGAAGGTCCTCCTGGGTGTTGGTAACAATGATGTCTGAGAGTGTGGCCTCTGCAGCCTGAAGCGGGGAAGGGAACGAGAGTAGGAAGCAGAAAAGCAGTAGTAGGGTAAACGGCTCTAGATGGCGCCGGAATGTGGACATTGCAAGCCAGTTCTATGCCCGCAGACAAAGAAGGTTAGAATTGGCCTAGGCGGAGTGTCCCTATCCCAGATTACAGCCTGAGACATCTTATTCTATCACGATGGTTGCCACTTCGCAGATTCAGGCCAAACGCACCACGGGAAATTCCATTTGAACTTCCCCAGGTCTCTCCGAGCAGTTTCTACGTTTTAATCAATTAACCTGGAATGCTATCCGAAAGACGCATAAAATGCAAGGGGTTTCGGGTAGGTAGGGGCAGCTTAGACCGTGGCTGGTTGAGGAAAAGCGAAGGTTGGGACCAAGATGTGACGGGCTTCGCAAGCATGTTCGTCGGAAAACTTAACCATTTTCCAGCATTTTTTTCTCTTACGTAATTCAGTGAGAAAAATGTGGTTTAGTGTGTGTCCTGATTTGTTAATAACAAAGTGTCCGATAATAGGCATGCCCATCAAGTGGAGGTCACCAATCAGGTCAAGTATTTTGTGGCGGACAAATTCGTCTTCATAACGGAGACCGTCGGTGTTGAGCACACGAAAATCGTCGAGCACAATAGCGTTGTGTAAAGAACCCCCCTGAGCGAAGCCATTATTCTTTAAGGTCTCAACGTCCTTCAGGAAACCGAAGGTGCGAGCGCGGCTAATTTCCTTCATAAAACCGGGGCCACAAAAGCGCAGGACATACGTTTGTTTGGAAAGCAGAGGATGATCAAAATCGATGACATAGGTTATTTTCAACTCGCGGCAAGGATAGACGCTGATATTTTTGTCTCCGCTTTTGAGGGTGAAAGGTTTTTTGATTAAGAAGAACTTTTTAACTTCGTCTTGTAGCTTAATACCAACGTTTTTCAAGAGGTACATGAAAGGCCCGGCGCTACCGTCCATAATGGGGACTTCGGGACCGTCCAACTCCACCAAGGCATTGTCTATTCCCATGCCGGCGAAGGCTGACATGAGGTGCTCTACGGTAGAAACGATGTGACCGTTTAAACCAACGGTTGTTGCTAACCTGGTGTCCACTACGCTTTCGAGACTAGCGAGTATGTGGGGGGAGCCCACGAGATCACTTCGACAGAAGCGAATGCCACTGTTGGGCGGCAGTGGCTTGATGGACATTGTGACTTTTTTTCCAGTGTGGAGGCCGATTCCGGTACAACCGATTTCGCCGTGAACAGTACGCTGGTGCAGGGGCATGAAGAGTTCTCCTCAAAGGTAAAAATAGAGATAGAGCAATAAGCGTGCCGATGGTCGACGGATGGTGCTAGAACAACCGGTCAAAAAACTCCAATGGTGATAACTGCTTTAAATCTCTTAAAAATTTTGATAGCAGCTGGTGTATGCCACCACCTCTTTTGTATTCTAAAGCTTCACACAGAACAGAGACCGCTATGTTAGTGTTGCGGAAAGGATACAGTTCATCCAGGTCGCTATGGGATTTTTGCTACTATATCAATCAAGTCAAGCAAACACAACCATTTTCCCGCCCAATTTTCCATTAAAATTCAGAACCTAGCAACTTCTTTCCAGCCCTGAGGGCATACTTGTGTGCCAAGGCTGAATCACAGCAAATAAAAAAGGCAGAGCCACAGCTGGCTCTGCCTAAAAAGATCTGAAACGTATTGGCATTAGTAGCTACGAATCTCCGACTTATACTTCCATTTTCTCACTTTCAGTTTAATATCATCCGACATCACCACTAGAGGTTCCTCTCCGCGATTTACCTGAATTGTAACTTTTCCTACCAGGTCATCCCCCCTGTTAAACTCGAAGTCATCAGGTAAATCAAAGGTGCCAAGCATCCGGGCTATCGACCAATTGCAGTATTTGTATTTCTTTAGTTTAAAGCGCCACAGATTAAGCTCGGCATTTTCTTGGGTCCTCGGATCAGTTCCCACGCCGGATGGTCCTGATGCCGCTAAAAGCATAGTGTCCGTAGCCGTATACCCGTCATC
>PPDG01000226.1 GCA_002899795.1 Desulfobacteraceae bacterium
GTGGCATGACTCACAAACGAAATATTGTGTATGCATGTTGAGGAGCGATCTGACCCTTCTGTTCTTGCTGTGAGGATAGTCAGAGTGGCAGATGAAACACACCGGGCGTTCATTTTCAGGCAACTGAGGGTAGTCAACAGTACGATGGAAGTGTCGGTGTAGCTCCAACTCTTCGAGACGTCTGGCTTCATCCATGATTAATGACTTGTCCTGCTCAGAGTGTTTCGTAAAGAGCGGTCTTAAGATTTCAGGACCGTGACGAGAAAGAGTAAGATGATACAAGACCCCAGCAAGCACCACAAGTGTAATCATCATAACCACGAAGCCGAATACATAAGCTAGCAATGGATGGTTCTGTCTTTGCGGTTCTTCAGGCAACTTTCAGTTCTCCTGCGTTTCGGGTGTTGATACATCTACAGCACCCTTCTCTGCGGGTTTTTGCAGAGAGGAAACTGGCATTTTCTGTGAAATTTCGGATTGCTTTTCTTTTAAGAGATTTCCCATATACTCTCTTTCTTCAGGCATTTCTTCGAGGTTGCGAATGTATTCCAAAAAATGCTCCTCGATCTGATGTTCCCTGGTAATTCTTCCCGTCAAGAAAGTCCATTGAAAAGGAAATCTTCCCGGCACGATGTGTACATTCGCCAGGTGCCAGAAAGCCAAGACAATAAGAGCCATCACAGCCTCATCAGCGTGCATCAGTCTGGCGAGATCCTGAAATAAGGCAGGGAAGCCACCATTTGCGGGTGCCTGCGGGCGCAATTTGAACATAACCTCAGGGAATATTTTGGCAATTATGTCAGGAAACAACAACGCCATCCCAGCAACTGACAGTACAATAGTGCCCCAAATGATTGCCAAATAATGAAGCTTTTGCTTGTAGCTGAATTTTTCCATCTTGGGCCGGAAAGGCTCGATTCCCAGAAAGTATTTCACGTCATGGATCAAATCAAAAAGATCCTTAGGCGTCGGGATTTGGGTCCTTTTGTAATCGAATTCGTTTTTGAGGATTTTCTGGATAGATCCTGCCGTGATTGTTACGATATGATATACCGAGGTGAATATCATGATATATGCCGCAATACGATGAATGAACCGTGCCGTGTCTGCTCCCCCGAACAGTGCTATGAGATACGGGGCCCAGAAGACGTCGGCAAAATGTAATGCCAGTCCTGTTGCGGCTAGGACGAGGAAAGTGGTAGAGACCAGAAAATGCTGGATGACGATATGCATGGAGTACCGTGGCAGGTCACCAGACGGGTCAGATTTTACATATTTATAAATATCTCTGGGGATATCCCCAACTCCCTCGACATGCGTAAAATAATCGTCTGTGGCCGCGATTTCTTCACCGGCAGCGGCTGTGTCAGAAGATATTGACATAAACGCCCCCTTGAATCATTTCGTTTTCTTTTCTTTTGGTTTTGGCTTGCCCCGCCATGAGGTGCCATTTCTTAACAGGAATTTGATACCGCCTTTCCTTCTGCCGAAAATCTCAAGTAGCATGAGGCCCACCAAGCCGAACACAGTCCCATACAGGGCGAGGGAGAGAGAAAGGTTGACAAAGAAAACTATGGGGTTGTCTTCGCGTTCTGTGCTTGGGTGGACCGCAACCTGGACAAACCAACTATTTGTTCGGGCATGGCACTGACTACATGTTTTATTGAGGTTCTTTTTTTCCACCGTGGCCCGTCTATCATCTTTCTTATAGATATCATGAAGCTTGTTTGAAGCATGGCAACTGATGCAGTCTGCCGCTACCTCAGAACCCAGGGTTACTGACTTACCATGGATTGACTGTTTATAAGTCTCAACGGCAGTTATGCCCCTTTTTGAAACGTTGAGCTCCTTCATCAACTCGACATTCTGGTGGCATTTAGCACAGAGCGCTACGATTTCTTGTGGTGATCGCGAGGTTTTGTGTCGCAAGCGGTGAGTGATGTGCTTGTAAGCTTGGGTGACACCTTTTTCCTGATGGCAATTGAGGCATCGATTGAGGGATTCGTGGTAGTCAATTCTCTCCTCTGAAACTCGGGTGTACATGGGGTTGAGATGGCAAAATTTGCAATTGGGTTTCGCCTCTTTCAGTTGGGCCGAGTCCCCTGGTTGTGGCGCGTGAGCACTCTTCTTGTATACCTCAATTATCCTTTCATGCGAAAATCTCTCCTTGGAAAAAGGAGTTGTTAAGTGACAAAGATTTGCACAGTTCACTTGTTCTTTTACTGGATCATGAGGAATTTTGTTAATATAGGGATGACATTCCCGGCATGAGACATTTCTGTGAACGGTATGATCATAAAGGTTTTCAGAAACATTGTAATTGATTCGTTTGCCGCTCTCATCAATTCTGCCAAGGAATCGATATTTATGGCACATGAGACAATTATCCTTGTCAGCCGCTTCTGCATAAAAGCTTATTGACAAGAGAGCGAATAGCAACACCAATAATGTGGCTCTTGTCCTAATGTTTCCCAACGAGTTCAAGTCGCAACCTCTTTCCTTTTGTTTGTTCCCGTTTTGAATTTGATGACGCTCAATGCGCGTCCTCACTGGAAGGTAATGTCGATTTGCCAGCGTTGAGGTTCCAGTATTCCAGGCTATGCAGGAGATACCAGCTCAGGAAACAACCACTCGATCAGGATCTCTTTGCGTTTTGGAATCATAAAGCGATACTGTACCGTGAAGATTAACTCATTCTAAGGGCAAATTCAACGCAAATCAATATGCATGCCAGAACTACGTGTGAAAAAATCCGCTTTTAATAACGAGAGCTTAGACATCTGTGAGGTTGCTTGCTATTGGGGTATACTCGGTGAAATCCCCAGGCCTGGCCGGTGAATTCACCAGGTACGAAACTACCTTGGTACTTCTAGGAGAGGGAGTGAATAAATAGCGAAATATCCGGGCTCGAACACCCTGGATGGCTTCCACCACCCAGGGTGTTCGAAACTCAGACAAGCGGCTAGTCCTTCGACGCATAAATCCTGGCCAGGATTTATTTGCTCAGGACTAGTGCTGCGTAAGCAAGATCACTAATCATTTGTTGTTTATCAAAGTACATATCACTTGCGCATCGAAGCACTAGAAGCTAATCTGCATGGCTTCATAAGGGCAGGCAGGTATACACAGTTCACAAGCTATGCATTTTTCATGGTCGAACAAGACATGCATCTCTTTTCTTTCGACTGAAAGTGCTCCAGTGGGACAGACAGAGGAGCAGGCAGTGCATTCGATGCACTTATCTGCGTTCCATTGTACATCCAGGGCAAGAGGTTTGATATCCAAGCCCAAATCTGTGGCAAACTGCAAGCCCGCATCCAGATTCTTTTTACTACCACTAATCTCCACCACCAATCTGCCCCATTCTCTGGGGGTAATTCGGGCCCTGAGGATGTTCACCTTTAGTTTATGTTCGGTAATAAGCTGATATGTTACCGGCTGGTCGATCAGATGCGGTGGAAAGTTGAGTGTCAGTCGCTTTGTTGCCATTTTTTGCCTCCGTAAGTATAAGATCGCAGAGCGAAAAGCGTCGAGCAAGGTTCTTTCGCTATGCGCTTAGCGCTTAGCGCCAGGCGTGATTAATCAACCGCCACCCGGGCGTTGTTCAGAATTGGCCTTTCTTGCATGAACTTGAACTTGACGCCAGAATCCACCGAAGGCAGGGGTGCCACCGGCTCGGTAAC